>DATMAT010000017.1 GCA_035559815.1 Thermodesulfobacteriota bacterium | reverse complement strand
CCCGGAATGATGACCGGCCAGATTCTCTCCGGCACCTCGCCATTCATCGCCGTCAAGTATCAGATTATCATCATGTACCTCATCGCCTTCTCCGTGGCGGTCTCGGCTTATATCCTGACCAAACTCCGGTTCAGGAGATACTTCACGCCCGATCATCAGTTGAGGGAGGAAGCTTTTTGAGATAAATGAGGAGGTAGAAATCGTTGACTATCATTCGTAAAGAAGAAAAAATGAAGAGGATGCCGCCGGTTCATCCAGGGGAAGTATTGTTTGAAGACTTTATGAAACCGCTGGGGTTAAGTCAATACAGGGTTGCTAAAGATATCGGGGTTTCACCGATTCGCATTAGCCAAATCATACACGGAAAACAGGCGATAACAGCAGATACGGCAATACGGTTGTCCTGTTATTTCGGCACAGGTGCGGAAGTATGGTTAAGGTTGCAGGCCCGTTACGACCTAGAGGTAGCCCAGAAAAAAAATCGGATGAAGAATTAAAAAGGAAGTCCGCGCACTGAAGGCAGTGTGAGTAGGACTAAAAGTAGAAATCTATTGTATAGTCAATCTCAAACCTCATGTACCTGATTTTCTTTCCCATTTATAACTTATTGACGGTTGAAGGCGTCTTTATTTATACTCTTAAACAAGTGGAAAAAGGATAAGGTTGTTCGAAGTGGTTATACGAAATTATATTTGTATAATTATTGCAAATGTATGATTGTGGTATAGTCGAAGCGAAGCAGAATTAAGAAAAGTGAGGTTTGCATGAATTTTGTTGTTGAGCTTGAGCAAGAGGCAGACGGCCGCTGGATAGCCGAAGTGATAGAGCTTCCTGGGGTGCTGGCTTATGGCCAAACTCCAAATGAGGCCAAAGCTAAGGTTCAGGCTTTAGCCCTCCGTGTAGTTGCCGATCGGCTTGAACATGGAGAGATTGCCCCTGATTCCGTGAGCGTAACATTTGCCACGGCATGACTCAATGGCCCTCTACAAAAGCTAAACGCGTACTCGCAGCACTTCTACGCATCGGCTGGGGTATCAAACGTCAATCCGGCTCACATCGCACACTCTCTCGACCTGGCTGGCCGGATGTAGTCTTTGCATTTCATGACAATGAGGAAATAGGATCACGTATGCTTGCCCGTATTGCAAAAGTAACAGGTTTAAAACCGGACGACTTGTAAATGCAAACTCGATCCAGAAGCACCTTTGCCCATTGTTCCTTAAATAAAACTATTGACCTGAAATGACGTTTTAATTTATAGTTTCAAATAAAAACCTCTCTCTCTGGAATATAGAAACTTTTATTCACGTGTTTAATAATTAATTAACCCTGCCCCGGACATCCTGATAATCACTTTTATCGAGAGGTTAAGAGAGGATATGATGGCAAGGAGTTCGAGCAAGAAGAACGACACTGCTGCCAACCTCGGTTTTGAAGCCAAGCTCTGGAAGGCCGCCGATGCCCTGCGCGGTAGCATGGACGCCGCCGAGTACAAGCATGTTGTCCTTGGCCTTATTTTCTTAAAATACATTTCAGACGCTTTCGAAGAACACCACACCAAGCTCGAAAAAGAGCGCGTACAGGGTGCAGACCCCGAAGACCCGGACGAGTATCGGGCCTTGAATATCTTTTGGGTGCCACCCGAGGCGCGCTGGTCTCACCTCAAGGCTCAAGCAAAGCAGTCTACAATCGGACAACTCGTAGACGATGCAATGGCCGGCATCGAGCGAGACAACCCTTCACTCAAAGGCGTTTTGCCAAAAGACTATGCCCGCCCTGCTCTCGACAAACAAAGGCTTGGCCAACTTATCGACCTCATTAGCAACATCAGCGTAGGCTATACGGATAACCGCTCCAAGGACATTCTAGGCCGGGTCTACGAGTATTTCCTCTCCGAGTTCGCCAGCGCCGAAGGGAAGAAGGGTGGAGAATTCTACACCCCACGCTGTATAGTACGTTTACTGGTTGAGATGCTGGAACCGTATAAAGGACGTGTGTATGACCCTTGCTGTGGGTCCTCCGGCATGTTCGTCCAGTCCGTTGAATTCATACAGGCTCATGCTAACAGCAACGGCAACGGCGGCAAGGTAAGGAGTGATATCAGTATCTACGGTCAGGAATCAAACTACACCACCTGGCGATTGGCGCGCATGAACCTGGCTATCCGAGGCATCGACGGCCAGATCGCCCATGGTGACAGTTTCCATAACGATCGCTTTCCCGACTTAAAGGCAGATTATATACTCGCTAATCCACCCTTTAACGTGAGTGACTGGCGAGGCGAACTGCTTCGCAATGACAAGCGCTGGAAGTACGGCGTCCCGCCCGTTGGTAATGCCAACTTCGCCTGGGTACAGCATATCATCCACCACCTGGCGCCAATGGGTTTAGCCGGATTCGTTCTTGCCAACGGATCAATGTCCTCGAACCAGTCCGGCGAAGGCGAGATTCGTAGGAACATCATCGAGGCAGACCTCGTTGACTGTATGGTAGCACTCCCGGGCCAGCTCTTTTATTCGACACAGATTCCAGCCTGTCTCTGGTTCCTTGCACGTGACAAATCCGGAAAATCTCCCTCCCCATCGATGGGGGAGGGTCGGGGTGGGGGTGAACGATTCCGTGACCGCCGGGGTGAAATACTCTTCATCGACGCCCGCAAACTCGGCCGCATGGTGGACCGCACCCATCGCGAGTTGACCGACGAAGAGATCGCCAAAATCGCTAATACCTATCACGCCTGGCGTGGCGAAAAAATTTCTCCCTCTCCCCTCGCGGGAGAGGGTCAGGGTGAGGGGGAATACAAAGACATCCCTGGCTTCTGCAAGAGTGCTAAAATCGAGGAAATTCGGAAGCACGGCTACGTGCTCACACCAGGACGCTATGTGGGCGCAGAAGCGCAGGAGGCGGGTGGCGAGCCGTTTGAAGAAAAAATGACGCGGCTGACAAAGCAACTGGAAAAGCAATTCGCGGAGAGCGCAAAGTTGGAGGGTATCATTAAGAAGAACCTGAAGGAGCTGGGTTATGGCTGATAAGAGGGTAATCATCCCCTTGAAATGCATCAAGTCTTGAATCTTTCTCATACGGGGCAGAAATTGAGGTCACAGTCTGTGATCTCTAACCTGAAATATGCTGCTGCAACTTAGAACCGCATAAGACTTGTATGTGGTGTAATTTAAATCCGATATGCGAAAGGATGTTCATGCATGACAGAGGTTGCCGTAAGGGAATCAGTCCTTAGTTGGGCATTGGAGCGGTCCAGTAATCCTGAGGCGGTCAAACTTAGGTTTCCGAAGCTGTCCGAGTGGCTGCAGGGCGAGAGCCGACCGACGCTTCGTCAGCTTGAAGCGTTTGCGAAAGCGACGTCTACCCCCCTTGGATACTTGTTCCTTTCTGAACCACCACAGGAGCAACTACCCATCCCCTACTTCCGCACCCTTGGCGACGAGCCTCTGCGGCAGGCCAGTCCCAACTTACTTGAGATGGTTCAAACGATGGAACAGCGCCAAGCCTGGATGCGCGAATATTTAATGGAACAGGGTTACGAACCATTAAGCTTTGTCAGCTCTGCACAAGTCACGGACGACCCGGAGGGAATAGCGCACCACATACGAGATACGCTCAACCTATCCCACGGATGGGCAACGGAACATTCCACCTGGAGTGGTGCTCTAGAAAACTTACGGGATAAGATTGAGGAGGCCAGCATCCTTGTTGTGTTAAATAGCATCGTTGGCAATAACACTCACCGCAAGTTGGATCCAACCGAGTTTCGTGGCTTTGTTCTGGTGGATGAGTATGCACCACTTGTGTTTGTCAACCGCGCAGATAGCAAAGCAGCACAAATGTTCACCTTAGCGCATGAGCTGGCGCATATTTGGCTCGGAAGCAGCGCAGCCTTCGACTTACGGGAATTGCAACCAGCCAAAAACGAGACTGAACGAGCGTGTAACCGAGTGGCCGCGGAGTTTCTGGTTTCCACCGTTGAGTTGCGTCAGATCTGGCCTTCTATTCGGCAAGACCCAAATCGCTTCCAGATGATTGCACGTCAGTTCAAGGTCAGCGAGCTAGTTGCCGCACGTAGAGCACTCGACCTTCAGCTCATCACTAAAGACGAGTTTCTTAACTTCTATCGAGCATATCAGGAACTCGAGCATCGTACTGTTTCAGATCGAGATGGAGGCAACTTCTACGCTACGCAAAACCTCCGTCTTGGTCGTCGCTTTGCCGAAACAGTCGTTCGTGCAGTTAAGGAAGGCAAACTCCTTTATCGTGATGCGTACAGGCTGACCGGTCTTTACGGGAGAACTTTCGAGCAGTATACCAGGTTTCTGTTGGGAGAACGGCTGTGAATGGTAGCCCTGCTCGCTATGTTTTAGATGCCAATGTGTTTATAGAAGCTGCACGTCGATACTATGCTTTTGATATCGTCTTATCGTTTTGGCAGGCGTTGGTTGATCAAGCAAAGAGTGATCGTGTGCTGAGCATTGATCGTGTGAAAGCAGAGATCGACCGAGGCGCAGACGCGCTAAAAGATTGGGCGAACAATGACTTCCACGAGTGGTTTGTCCCGACAGACCAGGCTGACGTCATCGAAGCCTATCGTCAAATCATGGCCTGGGTTCACAGCCAAGCTCAGTTTACCAATGCCGCTAAAGCCACATTCTCACGGGCTGAAAATGCAGATGCGTGGCTAGTTGCGTATGCGCTAGCAAAGGGGTGCATGATCGTCACTCACGAGCAGTTCGACCAGGATGTGAGGTCAAGGATTCCAATCCCTAATGTCTGTCAGGCATTCGGAGTCCGATACGTCGACACGTTTCAGATGCTGCGTGACTTGGGCGCCAAGATAGGCTGAAATTGCAATGCTTGCTTTATGACCAGGGAGGTTGAGTATGGCGGGAATTGAGTTTATACCGTTCGAGAAGACATTCGCAGTTCCACTTCGAAACGGTCTTACACGACCCAAGGCTGTACGTGGCATGGGTACGAAGATGGTCAATATGGGTGAGTTGTTCGCATATAGCCGCATTAGAAACATTGAGATGGAGCGAGTTCCTCTCACTGAGCACGAAGCAAGCTCGTTTCTCCTTGAACCCGGTGATCTGCTCTTCGCACGCCAGTCGCTCGTACTTCAAGGCGCAGGTAAGTGTGCGGTATTCTTAGGCGACGACGAACCAGTTACGTTCGAGTCGCACATCATTCGTGCACGGCTCAACGCGGCGATCGCTGATCCCGTCTTTTTTTACTACTTCTTTAGTTCCCTTATTGGACGCAGCGCTATAGAAAGCATCGTTGAGCAAGTTGCAGCATCTGGTATCCGCTCAAGTGACCTAGCTAAGCTCGAAGTTCCCCAAATTCCTCTTTCCGAACAACGCGCCATCGCCCATATCCTCGGTACACTAGATGATAAGATAGAGTTAAACCGGCGGATGAACGAAACATTGGAGGCGATGGCGAAGGCAATATTCAAGTCGTGGTTCGTGGATTTCGATCCGGTCCGCGCCAAGTCCGAGGGTCGTGATCCCGGCCTTTCCAAGCATATCGCAGACCTCTTCCCCGACCGCTTCCAAGACTCCGAGCTGGGTGAGATACCGGAGGGATGGGAGGTAAAGTTCCTTGGCGAACTACTTGAGCTTGCCTATGGTAAGGCCTTGAAGGAAGCCAACCGTCGTTCAGGTAGTGTTCCGGTGTTTGGTTCAAACGGCCAGGTTGGCTGGCACAATGAAAAGCTTGCACCTGGCCCTGGCATTATAGTAGGTCGCAAGGGTAATCCTGGTATGGTCACCTGGTCACCAACAGATTTCTTCGCCATCGACACAACGTTTTATGTTGTTCCGAGGGGTAAATGTCGCAGCCTCTATTTTCTCTACCATGCTCTGCGCTCTCAAGATCTCGCGTCGCTTGGAGCAGACTCAGCAGTACCGGGCCTGAATCGAAAATTGGTCTACATGAGCCAGGCGGTTACCCCAAAAACCCCACCTTTGGATGCATTCGACAAGATGGTACGACCGATTTTCGAGCAAATATATCATAACGATGAAGAATCCCGCACCCTAACCGCCCTACGCGATACGTTGCTGCCGAAACTTATCTCCGGCGAGTTGCGGGTAGGGAATTCAAAGCAATTACGGGGACATTGTGATGAAGCTAAAGAGTGTGAAGATCCACAATTTCCGCGGGATTATTGAGCAGGAGATAGTGCTTAAAAACTATACCCTGCTAGTTGGCCCGAATAACGCAGGCAAGAGTTGCGTCATCGATGCTATACGAGCCTTCTACGAGAAGGATGGTTTCAAGTACAAGAAAGAGCATGACTTTCCACACCTTGGTAGCACCGATGAGGAATCGTGGATTGAACTTACGTTTTCTCTCAACAAAGAAGAGCATGATTCTCTTCCCGACCACTACAAGATCGCACAGCAAGAACTTACCGTTCGAAAGTATTTCCAGACTGAAAGTAAGACGCATGACGGCAAGCCATCTGCAGGATCTATCTTTGCCTACAAGACGGATGGGTCCCTGTCCAACGAGCCATTCTTCGGTGCGAAGAATGTGCAAAGTGGCAAATTCGGAGATCTAGTATATATACCCGCGATTAGCAAAGTTGATGAGCACGCCAAGCTCAGTGGCCCCTCTGCGTTGCGGGACCTACTTACCGACATCATGAGTGACGTCGTGGAGGCTGGTAAAGCCTATGTCGACTTCACCTCGAACGTGCAAACATTCGCCGACTCAATCAGAGACGAAAAAACAGCGGACGACCGTTCCCTGTCGGGTTTCGAGACTGAACTGAACGCCCTTCTTGAGCCTTGGGAAACGCAGTTCAAGCTCAAATTTCCTCCGCCTTCCGCCGCGGAAATCATAAAGTCAATGCTCGGATGGGACTTGTTTGACCAAGCCCACGGGAAGGCACAAAGCATTGACTACTACGGCTCGGGATTCCAGCGACACTTCATCTACTCTTTGATTCAGCTCGGTTCACGCTATGTCGGCAAAAAACCGGTGAAGAAAGTCAAAGATTTCACGCCTTCCTTAACGCTTATCCTTTTCGAGGAACCAGAAGCATTTCTTCACCCACCTCAACAGGAGGTGCTCGCACGAAATCTGATGTCCGTTTCCGAAGCCGACCATTGGCAGGTTGTGTGTGCATGCCATTCCGCTCACTTTGTGAGTAAGAACGCTGCCGACATTCCAGCCATCGTGCGCCTGCGCCGTTCCGATGGAAAGGTTGTCAAATTCCAGATCGAGGAAAGCGAGTGGAAGACCATAGTGGACGCTAATCAAGTGATCATAGCAATCGCGAAAAAGTATCCGAAGATGGAAAAGCGCCTCCACGACGACGATGCAAAGCCCGAGATGGAAGCGGTGAAGCACTTCCTCTGGTTGAATCCCGACCGTTCGAGCTTGTTCTTTGCAAACCACGTGCTCTTGGTAGAAGGACCGACAGAGGTAGCGCTGATCAACAGGCTCGTAGGTGATGGAAAGATCAAGAAGGCCGACTGCGGGCTTTATGTTCTCGACTGCATCGGTAAGTACAACATCCACAGGTTCATGAATCTCTTGAGTCACCTTGGAGTGCCTCATGCGGTGCTTCATGATGACGACAATGACAAGGAAGAGCATAAGGAAATTAATCAGTTGATCGAAGACTCAAAGCACCCGACTTTTACGCTGAACATTAAGCGTATCCCGGGGAAATTGGAGGCGATGTTAGAGATTCCTGCCGCTGGGTCCGACCACCGAAAACCACAACACGTTCTCTATCTCTACGAAACAGGAAAAATAAATGCCGCCAAGATCAATGCTTTTTGTGAACTTGTAGAGTCGTGCTTGCCGTCTAAAACCGTATCCAAGTTGCTCGGAACGGGATCGCCGGTGGTAGCCATATGAGTAGTTTCAGTGAATCAGTCGTCGAAGATGCTGCCCTCGACTGGCTGGAAAGACTCGGCTGGACGGTTAAGCACGGCCTTGACATTGCTCCAGGTGAGCTTTTTGCAGAGCGGGCAGATTACGGCAAAGTCGTGCTGGAGCAACGACTACAGGACGCCCTCATGAGGCTCAATCCAATGCTTCCCGCTGAAGCCGTTAAAGACGCCTTTCGCAAACTCACACGACCGGAGGGTCCGACACTGGAGGTGCGAAATCGTGCTGTCCACCATCTGCTCGTAGACGGTGTGACGGTGGAGTACCGCATGTCTGATGGCTCTATCCACGGCGCACAGGCGCAGGTGATTGATTTTGACAATGCGGACAACAACGACTTTCTCGTCGTCAACCAGTTCACTATCAGTGAGAACCTGTCTGCCGGACAGGCAGGCAAGCACACGCGGCGGCCAGACGTAGTGTTATTCATCAATGGCTTGCCTCTCGCCGCAATCGAGCTTAAGAACGCGGCCGACGAGGGCGCAACAATCTGGTCTGCTTTTCAGCAGTTACAAACCTACAAGGCAGAACTGCCTACGTTCTTTGCTTTTAACGAACTGCTGGTTATTTCCGATGGTATGCAAGCGCGAATAGGCACACTCACTGCAAACCGCGAGTGGTTTAAGCCCTGGAGAACAATCACCGGAGAGACCCTGGCCGATCCACATCTGCCGGAGCTTCAGGTGATGATCGAAGGTATCTTCGAGAAACGAAGACTGCTCGACATGATCCGATATTTCATAGTGTTCGAGGATGACGGCAGCGACGTGCCGGTCAAGAAGATGGCCGGTTATCACCAGTTTCATGCTGTTAATGTTGCCCTTACAGAGACTCTCAGGGCAGCAAATTTAAAGCGCATAAAAGAAAAAGAGGGCAGATACGAAGCAGGTCTCCGGCACGGCGGCCAGCCCGGAGACCGGCGTATCGGAGTGGTTTGGCACACACAGGGATCGGGAAAGAGCCTTATTATGGCTTTTTATGCAGGCCGCGTGATCCGAGAGCCGCAAATGTCGAATCCCACCATCGTCGTTATCACCGACCGTAACGACCTGGATGACCAGCTCTTCGGCACATTCTCACGATGTAAGGATTTACTGCGACAGCCCCCGGTACAGGCAGAGAACCGCGAGGACCTGCGGGCTAAACTTTCAGTAGACGCGGGCGGCGTTGTCTTCACCACCATTCACAAGTTCCTGCCTGAATCCCCCTCACCCCTACCCTCTCCCGCGGAGGGGAGAGGGAGAAGAAAAGAAGTGCTCTCCTCTCGCCGCAACATCGTCGTCATAGCCGACGAGGCTCACCGGAGTCAGTATGATTTCATCGACGGCTTCGCCCGTCACATGCATGATGCCCTGCCTAATGCTTCCTTTATCGGTTTCACCGGTACTCCGATCGAGCTCACCGACAAGAACACCCGCGCGGTATTCGGCGATTACATCAGCATATATGACATCCAGCGGGCGGTCGAAGACAAGGCGACTGTACCAATCTATTATGAAAGTAGACTGGCGAAACTCGACCTGGACGAATCGGAAAGGCTGAGAATCGACCCGGAGTTTGAGGAGGTAACCGAGGGCGAAGAGGTTGAACGTAAGGAGAAGCTCAAGAGCAAGTGGGCCCAGCTTGAAGCTATCGTAGGCTCTGAGAAGCGTCTCAAGCTTATCGCCAAAGATATAGTCGAGCACTTCGAAAAGCGTGCCGATGCTATGTGGCGGCAGACGGGTGATGAAGGAAAGGCGATGGTAGTGTGCATGAGCCGTCGTATCTGCGTCGAGCTTCATCACGAGATCGTTGAATTACGGCCTGACTGGTATCACGGAGACGATGATAAGGGAATGATTAAGGTGGTTATGACCGGCTCGGCCTCTGACCCGCTAGACTGGCAGCCTCATATCCGCAACAAACTGCGCCGAGAAATACTTGCCAATCGTTTCCGAAACCCGAAAGACCCGTTCAAAATCGTAATCGTTCGTGATATGTGGCTCACCGGCTTTGACGCACCATCACTCCATACAATGTATATGGATAAACCTATGCGCGGGCATGGTCTTATGCAGGCGATTGCGCGGGTGAATCGCGTCTTCCGGGAAAAGCCGGGCGGTCTGGTGGTGGATTACCTGGGATTAGCACACGAACTCAAGCAGGCGCTCGCCACCTACACCGAGAGCGGCGGCACGGGAAAGACGGCCATCGACCAAAAGGAAGCAGTCGCGGCGATGCTGGAAAAATATGAAGTCTGCTGCGGCCTCTTCCACGGCTTTGACTGGTCAAAGTGGATCACTGGAACCCCTGGGGAGCGTCTTGGGGTACTGCCATCTGCACAGGAACATATCCTGGCCCAGGAGGATGGGAAGAACCGATTGTTGCATGCTGTACTAGAGCTGTCCCAGGCCTTTGCACTGGCCGTTCCTCATGAAGATGCGCTTCGCATTCGGGACGACGTTGCATTCTTCCAGGCAGTGCGGGCCAGCCTGGTCAAACGCGCCCCGGGTGAGGCAAGAACTGAGGAAGAGCTGGACCAGGCTGTCAGGCAGATCGTCTCGCGTGCAATTGCACCCGAAGGTGTGATAGATATCTTTACCGCCGCCGGGCTGGAAAAGCCTGACATCTCTATTCTATCGGATGAATTCCTGTCTGAGATACGAGGGATGCCACAGCGAAACCTCGCCGTGGAACTCTTACGTAAGCTGCTGTCCGGCGAGATTCGTACTCGCAGGCGTAAAAATGTAGTACAGGCACGCTCTTTCTCCGAAATGCTGGAGCAAGCCATCCGGCGCTATCAGAACCGGGCAATCGAAGCGGCACAGGTAATCGAGGAATTGATCGAGCTGGCCAAAGAGATGCGACAGGCAAACGCAAGGGGAGAGGCACTCGGCCTTACCGAAGAAGAAGTCGCATTCTATGACGCACTTGAGACCAACGACAGTGCAGTGAAGGTATTGGGTGATGAGACACTTCGCACGATTGCGCGCGAGTTGGTAAAGACAGTTCGCGCCAACGTCACCATTGATTGGACTATGCGAGAGAACGTACGCGCTCATTTACGGGTACTGGTTAAGCGTATTTTGCGTAAATACGGCTACCCGCCGGACAAACAGGAAAAGGCAACACAGACCGTGCTTGAGCAGGCGGAAGTGCTTTCTTATGAGTGGGCGACGGCGTGACTAACACACCCCGACTCTACGAGTCACCCCTCTCTAGAGGGGATTTTGTTGTGAAGTCCCCTCTTGAGAGGGGATATAGGAGTGTGTAACACTCAAATATCACAATCAAGGAGCAATAATAATGACTACAAAACAAGAAATCTCGGCGGAGTTTCCTTACAAACCCAATTACATCGAGGTTCACGGTTCAAGGATGCACTATGTTGACGAGGGCACAGGAGACCCGGTGCTCTTTCTTCACGGCAATCCCACTTCCTCATACCTTTGGCGGAACATCATCCCTTATGTGACACCCTTGGCCCGCTGCATAGCTCCTGACCTCATCGGAATGGGCAAGTCGGACAAGCCGGATATAGAATATCGCTTTTTCGACCACCTGAAATACATAGATGGCTTCATCGAAAAGATGGGTCTAAGGAATATTACCTTAGTGGTACACGACTGGGGTTCGGCCCTCGGCTTCTACTACGCCATGCGCCACGAGAGCAATGTTAAGGGTCTGGCATTCATGGAAGCGATCGTCCTACCAGTGCCAAGTTGGGAAATGTTTCCCCAGGAAGTCAAAGAGATTTTCCAGGGCTTTCGGACTCCGGATGTGGGCTGGGACATGATTGTGAACAAGAACATGTTCATCGAACTAATACTACCTGGATCAATAGTCCGAAAGTTGAGCGTAGAGGAAATGAACCACTACCGGGAGCCGTTCAAAGAAACGAGCAGCCTTAGGCCCGTCTGGCGCTGGCCCAACGAACTCCCCATCGAAGGAGAACCCGCCGATGTGGTAAAGACTGTCGAAACCTACAACGCGTGGCTCCAGAGGACGGACCTGCCGAAGCTACTATTCTATGGTAATCCGGGTGCGCTTATCAAAGCGCCGGTGTTGGAATGGTGTAAGCAGAACTTGAGGCACTTGAAGACGGTGGATATTGGACCGGGGATCCATTACCTGCAAGAGGACAATCCACATTTCATTGGTAGAGAGCTGGCTAGCTGGTACAAAAGCCTTTTCTGAGCTGAAATTGTAAGGAACGCAGATCGGCGTTCCCTACAGAAAGCACAACTCTCGCAACCTACTTATACTCCGAATTGACATTAATTGTGCTCGCTATGCAACTGCAGTCCTGACCATATTTGATTAAACAGCCTTTGTACCCTTAGGGATACCTCTGTTAAAACCAATACACCCCGTCCCTTCGGGACACCCCTCTCTAGAGGGGACTTACAAGGAACGCATCCTTCGGCGTTGCTCAGGATAGGTTATGCATTCCCTACAGATAAAAACGCCTTCTTAAAATCAGATTACCTTCTTTTTATATTTGCTATGTAAGTTCTGCCCTGGCCATATTCCTTAAAATATCTTTTCCATTCCTTCGGGACACCCTCTCGAGAGGCACACACCACGACCCCCCTGAGTCACAACTCTGTAGAGGGATTTTCTATCAAGTCCCCTCTTGAGAGGGGATTTAGGGGTGTGTAATCTGTGCATATTGAAGAGACGCACAATCATCCCCTACAACCCCAAGCTAAAAGAACTCGCCAGAAAATTGCGGAAGAACAGCACATTATCTGAAATCTTTCTCTGGCAACATCTGAAGGGGAAACAAATGCTCGGTTACGATTTTCACCGACAGAAACCGATTGACGACTATATCGTAGATTTTTTTTGCAGCAAGCTCATGCTGGCAGTAGAAATCGACGGAGTCAGCCATGATTCCGAGAAGGTTTATATAAGAGATATGACCAGGGAGCAAAGACTGGAAAGCCTCGGAGTTCGCTTCTTAAGGTTTGATGATAGAGAAGTTAAAAAAGATGTAAACAGCGTTCTTCAATCCATAGAAAGCTGGATTTTGGAGTATGAGAAAAAGCACGGAAAGTAGGACACAGTTACACACCCTGTCCCTTCGGGACACCCCTCTCTAGCGGGGACTTACAAGGAACACATCCTTCGGCGCTGCTCAGGACAGGTTCTGCGTTCCCTACCAAGAATTACATTTCCTACAACCTACTCTAACCTAGAACCCAGGTTAATATAGAACGGTTTCTGTTTGATACAAACCTCGTTTCAGTGCATTGAAAAAATAGGGTAAAATAGACTGCACAGGTGCAAGTGAGAGAACACCTGATGAAAATTGAGGGCGTAATCTGGCTCAGAGAAGTAGTAGACAAACTCGCCTTCAAACATCACGTCGAACCCGATGAGGTTGAACAAGCACTCAATAGCAAGCCTAAAATTCGGCTTATTCAAAAGGGTGAGCGAAAAGGAGAGGATGTATATATGGCACTAGGACGAACAGACGCTGGTAGGTACCTGGCAGTATTGTTTATCTACAAGAAAACTAAAGAGGCCTTGGTATTGAGCGCAAGAGACATGGCAGATAAGGAAAGAAAATTATATGGCAAGAAATAAAGCTAAAGCCCTACCGAAATTTGAATCATTAGATAAGCTTATAGAGTTCTTCGATACTCACGATATGGGCGAGTATGTAGATCAAATGCCAGAAGCTCATTTTGATATAAGAATCAAAAATAGAAAACATCTCGTTGCAATTGATGAAGAAATAATTCCCAAGCTGAATAAAGTTGCTAAAAAGAAGAAAGTGTCATCTGAGAAACTGATTAACACCTGGCTTAAAGAAAAGCTTCATAAACTGGCCAGATAATCGGTAGCAGGGCTGAAAAATAGGAACGTATCTCTCTGCCCTTCAACCAGGCTCAGGACAGGTGTTACTTACTATGGGCTCAGTACGAGCGGATTTGCATCTGCTGTTACAACACACCCTGTCCCTTCGGGACACCCCTCTCTAGCGGGGACTTACAAGGAACACATCCTTCGGCGCTGCTCAGGACAGGTCTCTAGAGGAGATTTTTGATGGTTAATCCAAAGAAAACGGATTTGACTTTATTACCAAAAAATTGTTATAAATTATGAAACTATCTTCAGGGGAGCCAAGAATGAATCTAATCGAGAAGATGATAAGAGCGGCGAAGCTCGAGGCCGAGTTCTATGAAGAGGTGGAAAAGGACGAGGAGGCTACAAGAGAAGCCTTGCTGGTCGTTTTAATAGTGGGGATCTGCAGCGCGATCGGAACACTGGGGACGGGGGACTCGGTGGGAATATTAAAAGGGCTGATATCGGCAATAGTGGGATGGGTACTGTGGAGCGCCATTATTTTCCTGGTAGCCATACTCCTTAACCGGAGAGTGGGAATCAGCGAGCTCCTGAGGTGTCTCGGATTTGCTTATTCTCCGCATGTGTTAAATATCCTCGGTCTAATACCCTTGGTCGGCTTTTTAGTATATGCGGTAGTATTTTTCTGGGGCCTGGCCGCCTTCGTCGTTGCGGTAAGGCAGGCCTTAGACTGCGAGACGCCAAGGGCAATAGTGGTCGTAATCTTGAGCTCTATTCCATATGTAATAATTCGGTTTGCTTTTGGTTTATGAGAGTGGATATAACTCGTTTCAAGATTAATTTCTCGTAAAACTTAAATGACTGATTCACTACGGCTTCGTGGTAAAAGTATGCTTGATTCCACGGTTTACGCATGAACAATTTTAATTGTAAGGAACGCATATATGCGTTCCCTACATTCTACATTCCTGGATAGGCAAACATAAGCAACTTCATAAAAGACGCAGTAATAATCTAATTAATCTAAGTTTAAGCTAACTCCGAATTGAAATGCTGGCTTTACTTGATCTCTTTTCTAAGCCTATCTAATAGCGCTTCCAACTCGAGAAGTTTAGACTTCACGGCTTCGCCTCCGAACCTGAGGTTCAGGTATTTTTCGGTGAGTTCGACAAAGGTATGAAACCGTGCTCCACCCTCTTTGGTCACATCCCGGGCGAATTCTCTTGGGGTTAAGTGCTCGGCCTTGGGATAGCCCTTCTTGGAGAGAAGGGAAAGGCTTTTTTTATAGATTACGGAAGCCTTCTCCAGCGGCTTCTTACTCCTATAACCGATGAAGTATCTCAGGTCCGACCGGTTATAGAGAGTCCATCCTACCAGAGCTACGAGGAGAAACCCAACGAGCCATTTCTTATGAAGACTTGTTACTCGGTCTACTCTATTTTCCAGGTTATTTTTCCGCCAGGACCAGCCGCTCCGAAACTCATCGAAGAGACGGACCTGGTCCTGCTGATTGAAGTCCACAACGTATCTGCTCCATTTATATTTCAAGTAATCGAGATAGGAGCGGATAAAAAAGAGAGAGTCGTCGGCAGCTAGACTATCATTGCCGGCAGGAGTGGGGTCAAAAATAACCCATCCGCTCTCCGGAAAATATACTTCTACCCAGGAATGAGCGTTGCTTTCGCGGAGGAGAAAGAAGTTACCGTACTCGTTCCATTCTCCTCCCACAAACCCGTTTACTATCCTTGCCGGTATGCCCACCTCTCTCAAGAGCACCACCATGGCCGTGGCAAAATACTCGCAATGGCCCGCTTTACTCTCAAAGAGGAAGTCCTCAAGCGGAAATTCGCCGGCCCCGGGGGGAAGAGTCCGGGTATAGCCCATGTTGGTGACCAGGTATCTTTTGACCGAGACTGCCTGGTCATAGGGATTCCTATCAAGCTTAGTTATCTCTCGGGCCAGCTCGCTTATCCTCTCGTCCATCGGGGGGAGCTGAAGGTAATGCCTTTTTATAAGGGCAGGATACTTATTTTTTTCTTCACGTAAGTCCCTAGGCAGCGGGCTAGATAAGTCAGAGTAAGCTGTGTACTTTAACCTGTAAGAAAGTTTAACCGGGAGCACATAGGAATCGTTAAACTCGGCTAACCTGCCCCCGGCTATTCCCTTAAATCCAACCGGCAAGCTGCCGGCAAAAATTACATCGGTGTCAAGGGGTTCGGTGACTATTTCCTGCACCAGAACTCTGTCCCCATTTTCCTTTACCCGTATGACCCCCTCCGGGTCACTCTTGTACATTTTGTAGTCTCTGTTGCTGGCCCTCCAGGTAGTTCCGTCAAAATGGTCGAGCGCTATCCCCCTCCAGTATATAGTCTCCGGAAGAGACTCCGGGTCGCTATTTAGAATCTTGACCCTCATCACCGGGGAGCTATCGAGCTTAATCTCTCCCACCTGTCCTAGCTTAACTTCGTCCGAAAAGCCGGTCTTCAAAGCCTCCGGTCTGATGAAGGCGCTGGTCAGAAACCCGCTTTTCAAGCGGGGGATAGAAACAAACATCAATGCGGTGAACGCAAAAATACCGAAGCTGATTATCACGGTCGAGCTCAGAAAAAGAGGGGTTACCACTCGCGGGTCATCGTTGCTCGAAGCTTCCATGGATTCCTTTCTCATGCTAAGGACGATGATTGCCCATAGAGCAACGGAGACATACACGACAAAGGCTATTCCATAAGAAAAATCGACGGTGAGGATGGTTCCGGCAAGAAAATGAAAGAAGCTGAGGATGAAGATTTGGATATAATCCCTCATATCCTTTCTTCCCAAAAGCTTTATGACCTGGGTGTATATCAGGAAAGTCAGGATAACATTAAAGGCATCCTTACCAAAAACCACTATACTTAAAAACGCATACAGCAAAAGCGCAAATGCCAGCAGGGTTACAAACCTCTGGTCTAGGTAATACTGCTTCTGGTATCTCTCGTTTATGTAGCTGAGGAAGAGTGAAGAGAGAAAAATAGTGATTCCCAGCACGCTCACTTGCCCAGAGACGCAGATGGTAAAGAACCCTATCAGTGCGATCAGATGAGTAAACAAGCTAAGCGCCTGCGATACCTTCATAAAACTACTCCCTTAGACCGATGCCGATATCTTCAATTTTATTGCCGGAGACGGCCTCATAAATGCTAATGCTGTCATTTTTAAGGGGTGAAGGAACCGATGAATCCCATAAATTTACGTAAGTTCGAGAGGTGACTAGCATCCGTTGCCAACGTGCCTATAATATGAAACCAGTTCTATTCACTCGCCTTATGACAGGGAAAATCAAAATCCATTCCTAGATTGTCCTATTCGGCAGTCATACGATAGACCGGTATTAAGTTTAATTCAGGTGCCCGTAACTGTAAATGTTTTGAATTGAAGAACGGGTGGTAGAGGGCTAAAAAGGCTTGCCAAGACTTTTCATTTTGAAGAGATATAAAAAGCAACTACCTATATCTTGCCTTTATAGTCTGAAGCTTTTCCCTCTGTGCCGGGGTCAGGACGTCTCTAATCTCCAGAAACATGTTCACTTCGAGTCTTCTCAATTCCCCCTTGGTACGGCCCACTTCATCACTTAACTTGAGCACCTCTTCTTTGGTTGAATTTGGGTCCTTAACTACCTTTCTTAATTCCTTCTCCTTCTTGTCCAGCTCTGAATTGAGGGTGACTATCTTGCCCTTGTAAGACGAGAAGATATCTTCTATGCGCTCAACCTGGGCCGAGCTAAGGTCCAATTCCTTCACTATCTTGGGATTCTTCCACCATTTAATATGCCCCTCTTTTTTGGCATAAGCTTCATGAATACCTGAAGGTACTAAGACCATCAGACAAAAGAATATGAATAGACTTCTCAACTCTTACCCTCCCTAGTTATTCTTGTCGAATTGCTCCCAAGGCCCGTAGATATCGAGCGCCGTGGCCGTCTCTCTGGAAATAGCCTTGTCCAGCTTGATCAAAAGCTCCTCATCGGCTTCGTCATTCTCGGTGAAAACCACGTTAGCCCTATCCGAATGAAAAACGTTCAAGGTTATCACGCTCACCACCATTATCACCGCTAAGGCCGCACCCAAGGCCCAGTTGAGCTTCAAGTTCCTAAAAAAATCGAGAATCCCTCCCTTCTTTACATCTTCCTCCGAGACCCTCTTCCAGAACCCGGTAACAAAATCCTCCCCGGGCTCAACCCGGTCCCAATTGTCCAGGATATTCCACAATTCGTTAGACTCCCTAAAAAATAGACCGCAGTCTTCACAATCCCGGACGTGGGACTCCACCCAAAGCTTCTGGCCTTGGTCCAAACCTCCGGCTGTGTACTCATGGAACAACTCCCTAATTTCTTCACACCTCATGGTACTCTCTCCCCCTCAAAAAAGGTTTTAATTTTTCTATAAGCTTCATCCTCCCCCTGTAAACATGGGTCTTGACCGCCCCTACGGTGCATCCGATTACCTCTGCAACCTCTTCGTAAGGAAGTTCCTCATATTTACACAGTATAATAGCAATTCTCTCCCTTTCCGGCAACGATTCCAGCGCCTCAAAAATAGCCTCTTTAATCTGCTTCCGGAAGACTATGTCGTATGCATTCTCCGAGTTTGAATCCTGAAGGTCACCGCTGTTCTCCTGTAATTCATCGAGGCTCTGGTTATTCTCCCTGGCTCTGGATTTAGCCTTAGTCAGACAAAGATTAGTAGCTATCTTATAAAGCCAGGTAGAAAATTTTGCCTGGGGCTCGTAACTGCCGGCAGAACGGTAAATTCTCAAGAAGACTTCTTGTGCCAAATCCTCCGAGTTTTCCTTACTGTTCGTAAATCTGTATATATAGTTCACCAATCCCTTATAATGCCTTTTCATAAGCTCGGTAAAAGCAGAGTCATCCCCCGACTTAGTCCTCATCATGAGCTCGATATCGCTTTCCATCTGCATACCGCTTGCTTTCTCTATTAAATAACCATGAATTTTACAAAAGGTTTCAAGATTATAACCATTCTTCCAGAAACTTAAACTAAAAAGTGAGGCTGTTTTCCAGGTTTTTTCAAAAACCATAGCTTGACCGAACATCGGAAGGCAATAAATCAGGGATATAGCAAAAACGAATTAGAAAGCTGACAAGCTGGATCCGTTTCTCGGTTCTAAGACAAAATTACCTGTAAGTGATGTAGACATACCGAGAAAATCAGAAAACAGTCAGGGTTTACATTTCGGGTATACTTAAATCTTTTAGTTTATTCAACACCTACAGAATAAGAATTAGGGATTTAGTAAAATTAGATCTAGTCCTCCCAGTATGATAACTAGAAATATGATCAGTAGGCCGTAAGAGGAAAAATGCAAGGTTCAGCTCCGAAAAAAACAATCTCAGACTATTCCGCCGGGCCTGAGAAAATAGCAAGGGTAATCTCGGACAAAAGACGTATATTCGTCACCGCCGGCGTGATGGTGGGGATGTTCCTAGCGGCCATCGAAGCCACGGCTGTGAGCACGGCCATGCCCACGGTGGTATCAAGCCTGGGTGGTCTAAACATATACAGTTGGGTCTTCTCCGCCTACTTTCTCACCTCCACCGTCACTCTGCCCCTCTGGGGAAAGCTGTCAGACCTCTACGGAAGGAGAATCTTTTATGTCATCGGCATAACCATTTTCCTCCTGGGCTCTGCCCTGTCCGGACAATCCGAATCCATGCTGGAGCTTATCATCTTCCGGGCTATTCAAGGAATCGGCGGGGGTGCGCTTCTAACGCTCGGGATGATAATAATAGGCGAGATATTTTCGCTCGAGGAAAGGGCCCGGGTGCAGGGTCTTTTCGGCGGTGTTTGGGGCCTGTCCAGTATTGCCGGGCCACTTTTAGGAGGGTTTATTACCGACCACTTTTCCTGGCGCTGGGTATTCTACCTGAATATTCCGTTTGGCCTGATAGCGGCGTTGATAATGGGATTGGCATTCAAGGAACGCATAGACAAAAGCAAAAAGGTATCCCTCGATTACAAGGGAGCGATCATCATCTCCACCCTCATAACACTCCTTCTGACCGGACTAATGAAGATCGGGAAGGAAAACGGTTTGGATTCTCCGCCCACACTACTCATGCTTTTAATATGCATTCCCCTCTTCTGGATTTTCATCTCCGCGGAAAAAAGGGCAGAGGACCCCATTCTTCCCCTCGAACTTTTTTCAAATCCCTTTTTCAAGACATCGGCGATAACCGGCTTCCTGATAGGGATGGCCATGTTTGGGTCTATTTCCTTCCTCCCGCTATTCATTCAAGGGGTAATAGGCACAACGGCAACCAGGGCCGGAATGATCCTCTCGCCGCTGTTACTGAGCTGGGTATTTTTCTCCAGCATCTCCGGAAGACTGATGCTGGGCTTCGGTTACCGTCCGCTCATACTGGTCGGCACCGCTATTGTGACCATAGGCTTTCTCCTGCTTACCCGGATGAACGAGGAGACCAAACAATTAAACGCTATATTGAATATGCTATTTCTGGGGTCAGGAATGGGAATGATTTTCATACCCCTACTCCTTTCCGTGCAAAATTCAGTGCCCCGGAACCGTCTGGGAATCGCCACCTCGGCAACCCAGTTTTTTCGGTTGATCGGCGCAACGGTGGGCGTAAGTGTAATGGGAGTGGTGATGAACGCTTTCATGCATCAAGGCCTGAATACATCGGCAAATGGCCTTTCAGCCGACCAACTACCTTATATTAAAAATCCAGACCTGATTCTTAATCCGGCGGTGAGAGAACAGATATCCCCGGAGGTTCTGGGGCCGCTCAGGGAAATCCTGGCTCATTCCCTTCACTACGTCTTCATAGCCGGGTTAGTCATGGCTGTATTGGCGTTTCTCTCCTCCTTCCTGATTCCCAAAGGGCGGGTCGAGGATAAAGCGCTTGAAAAATATAACTATGTCGGCAGTAAAAAAGAACAAATAAAAGAACGATGAACGGTTATCCAGCGTGTGATATATTTATTGTGAATATCCCCCGAGCAAATACGATGGTTTGATTTTTATAATAGGGTGTTAAAGGATGAGAATAATATTGACGCTATTCGGTTTCTTCTTACTTTCCGCTTGTGCCGGAGGAAACTATACTTCCGATGAAGAACACATCAAAATCAGGCAGAGAGACATTTGCGCAGAAATTCCCGTAGGAATTGCCAGGTTCCAGTACATGGACCCTTCGCTTAAAAATCTAAAAATTAGCTGTGCAGACGTGGCCAGATGCGCGGCCCTTACCGGCGGAACCCCGGCTAACGTTCCGTGCCAGTAGGGAATACCCAGGATAAGACAAAGGACTTTCTTGACAACCCTCTTGGCTTAGGTTTTCTTTTGTTTAAACAATGAATAGAAAAGGAAAAGTTTATCTGATCGGCGCCGGCCCCGGCGACCCCGGGCTTCTTACCATCAAGGGAAAAGATTGCCTGACTAAAGCCGACGTCGTAATTTATGACTATTTGGTAAACCCGAAGCTGTTACGACACGCCAAACCGGAAGCGGAAAGGATTTATGTAGGGAAAAAGAGAGGACATAAGGAATTACCCCAGGAGGAGATAAATCGGCTCTTAGTGGATAAGGCCGGGGAAGGCAATATCGTCGCCCGATTAAAAGGGGGTGACCCGTTTATTTTCGGAAGGGGCGGAGAGGAAGCGGAGGAGCTAGCCAGACGCGGCATTCCTTTTGAAATCGTCCCGGGGGTAACCTCCGTCTCTGCCGTGCCTGCCTACGCCGGAATCCCTATTACCCACCGGGATTTTACCTCTTCATTCGTAGTAGCCACCGGACACGAAGACCCGAAGAAAGAGAAATCAAGACTATCATGGGAGAATCTAGCCAAGGCCGAAACAGTAGTATTTCTCATGGGCATGAAAAACATCGAAGAGAATATGAGGAAGCTCGTCGAATTTGGAAAACCCCCGGAGACGCCTGTTGCTATAATCTCCTGGGGAACCCACCCGGCTCAAAGAACGGTGACCGGGACCATCGGAGATGTAGGGGAATTAGTAAAACCAAACCGAGTGAAAGCCCCCGCAGTTATAGTCGTCGGCGAGGTGGTAAGACTGAGGGATGTAATCAACTGGTTTGAGACCAAACCGCTTTTTGGAAAAAAGGTACTGGTGACCAGGGCCAGAAAACAGTCCGGCCCATTGGTAGAACTTCTCGAAGCGGAGGGAGCAGAGGTCATAGAATTCCCCACGATCGAAGTCTTCCCTCCCGATAACTGGGACGAACTGGATCGAGCAATAGGAAATTTGAACAACTACCACTGGGTCATCTTTACCAGCGTGAACGGGGTTCATTTTTTCTTTGAAAGATTTCGAAGCCTGAAAAAGGATATAAGGGAGCTAAAGGGAATAAAATTCGCCGCTATAGGAGAACAGACGGCGAAAGAAATAGCCGGCCTGGGACTAGCCACGGATATGATTCCGGGAGACTTCAGGGCAGAAGGCCTTGTGGAGAAATTTAGCAAAAGTGACATAAGAGGAAAAAAAATCCTCATCCCCCGAGCAAAAGAGGCAAGGGAAATCCTCCCGGAAGAGCTTAGGAGAATGGGAGCAGATGTCAGCGTCATAACCGCCTATCAAACTAAAAAGCCTCCCATCGATAACGTTTTAGAGGTCAAACAGATGCTAAAGAGGGGCAGGATAGATGTGGTCACGTTTACTAGCTCCTCCACGGCTAAAAACTTCCTCTCGCTTCTGGGCCGTGATGAAAAAGTTCTTTCAAACCTAATCGCAGCCTGTATCGGTCCCATCACCGCCGATACGGTTAGGATATTTGGCAAAGAACCGGAAATAATCTGCAGTAAATACACGGTGGAGGAGCTGGTCAAAGAAGTTGTACGCTATTTCCAGAATATCAAATAACGCTTAAGAATTAACTTTAAGAAGATAATCAAACAACAGAAACGGGTTGTGTCCGTCTCCTCACGTTTTCCATCATTTTAAATTAAACTTTAATGTCGAAATTTAAGTTCCGCACCGAAATTACAGATAGTTAATCCGCTAGCTCAAGCCATTCAAACTTAAGGTATAATTGAGGTCAACATATTGCGATTATTGAGGAGTAGCATAAGATTAAATTCACTTAATAATGACAATAATAACAGTGAACTAGGGTATTACATTAAAGCCCAATCCGATATTCGAACTCCTCCAGTCTCCACAACTCTTAAAGCAAATTTCCAGCTTCGAGCTATCTATCCACAGTTTCTGAGATAATGCTTTAGAACATCTTATATATAACCTGATCATACTTTATGTTATATAATAAGATATCAATATAATTACCCGTTATTTCTACGGTTTACTTCTTAACCTTCCTTGTAAGAAAAGGGTAATGATTAGTACTCGATCAAGAGGATGTTAACTTAATTGCTTTATTGGCCGGCACAACCTGTGTTGATTGTCTTGAATTATTCTAATCGCTGGATGATCGCAGCCAAATCGACCCAGTCGATTCTCCAGTCCATCTCCTACTTTCAATTCTTCATTCGCTTCTCTCTATAAATTTTGGGTTGCTATGACTTAATAAAACACGCCTATTTAGCCAAAAAAATGTATGAATTCACCGTCCAGCGCACCAAAGAAAGTTTCTTCAAAAAATGTGGATAAGAGTTTATAATTCGTATTAAGACCACAGGAGGAGGAACACAAGTTTGGCAAAATTCGTCTCGATATTTTATACGCTTATTTTTCTCACTCTTCTCCTTCCCAGTCTTTTGGTATCCGCAGAACAAAAGGAATACTCAAATACCCCGGCGAGAAAAGAAGAAACACAAAGCCAAGAGCAAAAGCACGATATCTACGGCGAATATAAGAACGCACAGGAATCCCTCTGGAAAGATTACCAGAGGCTCAGGGAAGAGCTGGTTAACGGTTATCTTACCGACAAACTCAGGATCAAATACGAAGAGTTTAAGCAGAGACAACAGGCATTAATCGAAAAGTACATAGAAGGGAAGAACAAACTGCTACAAAAGTACCTCGACGAAAAATCAACAACACAAAACCAGAATGGAACATAAGCCGAAGCATAGCACACTATTTATCGGAGAGATTTAGGCATGAAAAGCCACACCGAGTATCTATGGTTTAACACCAAAAAAAGGAGAGAAATCATACACATCACCGATACAGTCAGGGAAATCGTGAAAAAAAGCTCGGTGCAGGAGGGTCTTGTGTTGGTTTCGGCCATGCACATAACCGCAGCCGTTTACGTCAACGACCTGGAAGAGGGATTATTTGAGGACATATGGGAGTGGCTCGAAAAATTGGCACCATATCGAAAAGACTATAAACACCATCAAACCGGGGAAGACAACGGCGATGCTCATCTCAAGAACCTGATAATGCACCATCAGGTAATCGTCCCCATAACCAATGGCGATTTAGACCTGGGCCCCTGGCAGAGGGTCTTCTACGCCGAGTTCGACGGGCAGAGGAAGAAGAGGGTAGTTGTGAAGGTAATGGGTGAGTAAAAATTTACTCCGGTATGTTACACCAAGGCCGATATGGAAGAGCAGAAAACAGACAAATTTAAGCCTAGGTTCTTCATCGATAAAGAGGGCAATTGGTTTCAGGACGGTATCCCGGTCCTGCATAGATGGACTTATCTTCACAATAACAGGCTACTCAGCCGAGACGAAGAAGGAAGATACTACGTAGATGAGGGCAGCGGCAGGCTTTATGTGAAGGTTGAAGACACGCCTTTTGTAGTAAAAATGGTCGATATGCGTGAAGATGGATTCTACGCAATCCTGAACGATGAAACCGAGGAAAAACTGGACCTAGGCAAACTATGGATGAACGAAGAAAACGTAGCCTATACCAAGGTAAAAAACGACCGATACGAGGCCAGGCTGCTAAGACCCGCTTATTACGAGCTAACCAAGCATCTAATCGAGGAAGGAGATAACTTTTATATCGTGGCCAAAGGAATAAAGCATCGGGTAAAACGCAAAAGATAATCGTGTTCTAAGATATCAAAGAATCCAGAACCTTCAAGATAATTTCATTAGATAGGAGGAATCCTTTACCGGTAAGCCGGAGACGGTTATCGGACATTTGTATAAAGTTTTTATCCATAAGGTAATCCAATTTATCCGAAGACAATCCTACACCGAATTTTTGTTCGAGGTTAATCAGGCTTATCCCCTCTTTTAGCCGAAGACCCATCAGAACCCTATCTTCCATGGCCTCGTCTCTACTTAGCCACTCGGTAAACGCTAGCGGTCTCTTACCGTCCTTGAGAGTATTGATGTAAGCAACCGGGTCCTTGAGATTAGCCCACCTAGTGCCCCAGGGGGTTCTCTCATCTTGAGCTAGATGCGAATGCGCCCCTGCCCCAAGACCTAAGTAACTCTCCCCCCTCCAGTAAAGGAGGTTATGTCTACACTCAAACCCGGGTTTGGCATAATTCGATATCTCGTATTGTCCGTAGCCGGCCTCCTCAAGAAACTCACTGGTAAACACGATCATATCCGCCAGCGTATCCTCGTCTGGAAGCGTTAACCTCCCCGCCGCATTTAGCGCGGCAAATTCGGTATCATCCTCGATGGTCAGGTTATACGCCGATATATGGGTCGTGTTAAACTCTAGCGCCTTAAGTAAATCTAGCTTCCATTCCTCGAGCGTTTCGTCAGAAACCCCGTACATGAGGTCTAGGTTAAAATTATGAAACCCGGCCTTAACCACATCCTCCAGTATCTTTCGGCTGTCCTCGGGCGAATTGATCCGGCCCAGGACCTTGAGTTTTCTCTCGGAGAAGGATTGAACTCCAACGCTTATCCTATTCACTCCTACCTCTCGAAAGCCCCTGAGCTTCCCTAAATCAGCCGTTTTCGGGTTTACCTCTAAGGAGACCTCGACGCGGTCCGATGAAGGAGCAATATTCACAATCTGATCGATTATCCTCTCGACGCTTTGTGAAGAAAATAACGACGGGGTGCCGCCGCCAAAAAAGACCGAGGAGATGGGCAACTCCCCTATCCACTCCTCGTAGAAATCGACCTCTTTTAATAACGCCTCTGTATATTCCTCCTCCGGTATCAGCTTCCCCACGCCGTAGGAATTAAAATCGCAATAGGGACACTTTTTGACGCAGTAGGGGATATGAACATAGATTCCGAAAGCCATGGGCCTATTTTACACAACCGCTTGAACCATGACAAATAAACTGTTGCAACAAGTACATTTTAGAATCATATTTATACTCCTTTAAAGGTCAAGAGGGAGGCGCATAAATGAAAAGATTGAAGGTTATGTTCATATTTTCGCTTTTTTTTAGCCTCACTGCCCTTGCCGAGCAAGATATCGAACTTCTATCCCTGGACGAAGCCATCAGAATCGCGCTCGAAAATAACCCCAACATCATGGCCTCAGACGCATCGGTCGACATCATGAGAGCCCGTTTGCAGGATTCAAAATCGATTCTTTATCCTCAGGTCGAATTTAGGTTTATCATACCTTTCATCGAGCGTGAGTCGGGCATATTTGCAGACCAGCTTATCTGGGACTTCTGGCGCACCCCGAACATAATCAAGTCCAGCAAAGCGCAGGTGGAGTCCTCGATCTTCGATAAGGAGGCAACGGAGGAGGACGTAATCCTGGATACCAAGGTTTCCTATTATATGGTGCTTGCCCATAGGCATATCCTGCAGGCGGCGGAGAAGACGCTCCAAGAACAGGAAAAGCGCCTGGAGCAGACGGAGGGTTTTTTTAAAGCCGGGAGGGCCTCCAGGCTGGAAGTTACCAAAGCAAGGGTAAACCTGGGTAACGCCAAGCTCGACCTAATCACCGCAAAAAATAACCTGGAGAATGCCCAGATGAGGTTGATAAACGCCATGGGCATAGACGAATCCGGCTTTAACTACCAGCTCGTGGATATGTTAGAATATAAACTGGTGGATTTGAACCTGGATGACGCCATAAACAAGGCCTTGGATAGACGTCCCGAATTAAAGGGTTTGAGAGCAAAGGAAGCAGGAATGAAGGCGAGTTTATCTGCTTCTAAGCAGTCCCTTTATTTCCCGGAGATCCTGGGAAGGGTGGCATACCGGTTTGATGGCGAGGGGGCAACCGGCCCGGATTTTATAGCCGGTGTCGGGCTCAGGTTCCCGGTGTTCGAGGGATTTGCAGACCTGTCCCGGGTGAATGAGGACAGGGCAAAACTAAAGCAGGCTCGAGCAAACATAGAATCCCTGAAGAATCAAATAACATCAGAAGTAAAGCAGCTATATCTTAACCTGAAGACGGCGGAAGAAGCCCTCGAGGTAACCAAGATATCGGAGACATCCGCACAAGAAAATCTCGAACTGACCGAGGAGGAGTATCGCTTGGGGAAAAGCTCAGCGGTCGACCTGGCAGAAGCGGAAGCACTTTTGGCCTCCACAAACGCAGACCACATCGAGGCCATCTACAACTATAAAATCGCCATCGCCCAACTGGAGAGAGCCACCGGGGAGAAGATAGCCGAAGAATGAACCTGAAGAGTAAAAAGATCATCTTTTTGCTGGTAATACTGGTCGTTATCATCCTTATCGCCGTCCGATATTCACAGAATGATGACGGGTCGATAGCTTATAGGACCGCCAAGGTGGATAGGGGGGATATATCATCCTACATCACTGCCACCGGTACAGTGAATCCTATATCCAGAGTAGAGGTCGGAAGCCGGGTTTCCGGGACCATAAGACAAATATATGTGGATTTTAACTCCGCAGTGGAGAAAGATGAACCGCTTGCCGAGATAGACACTACACCCTTCCGGGCCAAGCTGGAACAGGCTCTGGCTGACCTGAAGAAAGCCCAGGCAGATGCCCAACTCAATAAAACCATAATGGATGCAAACAGAGAGCTTTATGAAAAGAGGCTAATCTCCAAGCAGGAGTATGATGATTCAAAAGTTAAATATTCTAGAGATACAGCCACGGTGGAGCAGACAAAAGCGGAGGTAGATATAGCCAGGTCGAATCTCTTGAATGCGACAATTCGGAGCCCGATCGACGGGATCGTTATTTCCAAGAACATCAATGTCGGCCAATCCGTAACCGCAGGGCAGAACTCCCCTCCCCTTTTCGTCATAGCCGAAGACCTTTCTTCCATGAATGTCATTGCCCACATAAGCGAGTCAGACATAGGCAAAATTGAGGTCGGCCAGGATGCTGTCTTCACCGTGAACGCATATCCAAACGAAGAATTCTCCGGCAAACTGGAACAGATAAGAAGCGAGCCTATCGTCAGCAACAACGTAGTAACCTACGACGTGGTGATCCGGGTACAAAACAAAGAGCTTAAACTCAAGCCGGGAATGACTGCAGAGGTAAGGATACTGGTAGCACACCGGGATGACACGCTGAGAGTCCCCCGGGCAGCCCTCCGGTTTATCCCTCCTCCAAACGCCTTGGTCGAGCGAAATTCCCAAGAGCCGGACGGTACCTCGGTAGTATGGATTCCTGCTGGAAGCAAGAAAATAAAGCCGGTCAGGATAAATCCCGGTATCAGTGACGATAACTTTACTGAAATCGTCGGCGGCGGCCTCCGGGAAGGAGAAGAGGTGATTATCGAAGCGACGATTAAAGGTGAATCTAACTCAGACTCACTCGAATCGATTCTACCAAAGCCAATCAGGTTTTAAGCCGTGGATAATATCATTGTAGTGGATAACCTTCATAAAATATACAAGATGGGCGACGTCGATGTTCACGCCTTAAGAGGGGTCTCTCTCAAAATAAGAGGAGGAGATTTTGTCTCGGTGATGGGTCCCTCCGGCTCGGGAAAAAGCACTTTCATGAACATCATAGGGTGCCTGGATAAACCAACAGAGGGAAGTTATTTTCTCGACGGAAATGAAGTTTCGCTACTGGACAAAGATGAACTCTCGGAAATGAGAAACAAGAAAATCGGGTTTGTCTTTCAAAATTTTAATCTTCTCGCTAGGACAACGGCACTCGAGAACGTAGAACTTCCCCTCATATACAACAACACTCCAGCAAACAGGAGAAATAAACTGGCTACGGAAGCACTATCTATGGTCGGGCTTGAAGGATGGGAAAAACATTACCCATCCCAGCTTTCAGGCGGACAACAGCAGAGGGTAGCAATAGCTAGAGCAATCATAAACAAGCCAAGCATTATATTGGCTGATGAACCCACCGGTAACCTGGACACCGATACCAGTATAGAGATAATGGAGATATTCAAGACGCTAAATCGTCAGGGCAAAACTATAGTAATGATCACACACGACAAAGAGATAGCCGAGTACGCTCAAAGGATAATTTTGTTCAGGGACGGAAAGGTTCTCGATGACAGAACGAAGAATTCAGAGTTAAGAATCAAGAGTTGAAAGTCAATATGTGTTTAACGTTTATCCAATATCTATGACTCTATACTTTTGGAGTAGCAAATGAACCCGATGGCAGCGCTCAGAGTTTCATACCGCGCCCTCAGAAAGAACCAGGTTCGCTCCATGCTTACTACACTTGGGATCATAATCGGGGTTGCCGCGGTGATAACCATGGTAGCGGTTACGCAAGGAGCAAAGAAACTAATCGAAGAACAACTCATAAGTCTTGGAGGAAATTCCCTGATTATAGGCTCGGGAATGAGAGCAGGAAGCGGGGCAACCGAACGCTCGGCAGTAGATACACTCACAGCTGAAGATGCAGAAGCTATAGGAAAACTGAGCATGGTAACCCATGTATCGCCGATATTAGATACAAACGAGTGGGTCGTATGGAATAACCGTAACCGGTTCACGACCATAGTAGGGGCTTCTCCCGATTTTACCTACATAAATGATTGGCCTCCCGAGCAAGGCAGCTTTTTCACCGACCAAGATATTATTAATGCAGAAAGGGTATGTGTTCTTGGAAGAAGCGTAGCCTTAAACCTGTTTGGATATCATAACCCCGTAGGCGAGACTGTTAGAATTGGGAGAATCACATTCAAGGTTATTGGTGTCTTAACCACAATAGGCCAGACCCCGAGCGGAAAGGATCAAGATGATGTGGTCATAGTCCCATACTCCACCCTCCAAAAAAGAATAATGGGAATGGCCAAGGTAGAAAAAATATCCGTCTCCGTGAGGACTCAGGATGACATACCATACGCTGAGGCTCAAATTGCTCAACTCCTGAGAGAACGTCACCAGATACGTCCGGGCATGGAGGATGATTTTTATATCAGGACTCAGCAAAACATAATCGATAGAATATTCACCATTTCCAGGATTATGACTATATTGCTAGGCAGCATTGCCTCTATTTCTCTCATAGTGGGAGGGATCGGGATAATGAACATTATGCTCGTTTCCGTAACGGAGAGGATTAGGGAAATCGGAATACGTATGGCCGTGGGCGCCAAGGAGAGAGACATCCTTATTCAGTTTTTGATCGAAGCAGTGGTGCTATCACTGGTAGGCGGGATCATAGGCATATTGTTGGGAATAATAGCAACAAAGACCGCTTCACTATTAACCGGTTGGCCAAGCTTGGTTTCCGTGGGTGCGATCATATTAGCTTTTGGATTTGCCGCTCTTATCGGTGTTTTCTTCGGCCTTTATCCGGCAAAAAAAGCGTCTAAGTTGGACCCGATCGAAGCATTGCGGTATGAGTAAACAGACAGTTTTCAGTTCTAAGTTCAGAGTTCCGAGTAAAAACAATTTGTGGACATTAATCTTAAATCCAAGTTTAAACTCTAGACTCTTAACTGCTTAAACCGCAATTAAAATTCCATCCTAACAGAACCGTCCCCGCCGACGGCAAAATCGGTGTTGAGCCCCATATATTCCTCATTTAAGTCCCTCTCTTCGAGGGGGGCTGTGAGCACGTTGCCCAGGTTAAAGACCAGTTTTCCAAATCCTGGAGGAGCCGGTGGGTCATCGGCAAGGGGCAAGACTAGGTCAGCTTCTCCCGCGTCAACTAGAACCGGAAATTCTTCCTGGCCGAAAAACAGGTAGACCTGAGATATGCCCGGAGCGCCCACGATAAAGTCGGCATTGGTGTCAGTAACTTCAAGTATAAAAGCCTCCGGTCTTTTGTCGGAGCCGATCTCCGGATTAACGTCGCCGAGGACAGCTACGGAAGTCCCAAACCGGTCCTCCGTATTCAGGCCGGTAAATTCCGTAACGAAACCGGGGCTGGTACCGTTATCTTTAGCCGTGTTTATATCCTCTCCGGAGTAGAGGAAAACCGAGCCCGTATTCATACCGGAGTTAGGGGCGCCCACGATAATGTCGTCCCATTCGTCATTGTCAGGGTCAGTGTCGGCGCCAAACTTGTTGTCATCATCGTCTTCAACAATGCCTACGATATCACCGTCGCCGGAAATACTAAAACCAAATCCATCCACAGGGTCACCTTGAAGTACGACCACATCTTCTTCATCCGTTGAAAGATTGGTCACGCCGCTCCGAATGTCAAAAAATACATATACCTTTCCCGCACCGGGGGAGCTAATGGCAGTATCAGTCGAAGAGCCGTCGTCTACCTGTCCTACATCGGCAATGGCAAAGCCAAACATATCACCCGGCGATTCGCCGACGATTATCGCCCGGGCATCACTGGCCGGAGTATTCCTCTTTATGTCATCTCCGCGAAACTCATAAGCCTTTCCCGTGCCGGACTGGGCGTTAGGCGCGCCAACGAATATTCTCCTGCTCAAAGTTATCGTAAAACCAAAGTTGTCCCCGGCATTCTCGCCATTAATTACCAGGTCAGGCTCGGCTCCGTTCGTTAGGTCTATGACTGCCGGCAGACCTTTATTGCTGCCGTCAAAAATCAGGACCTGCCCCGTATCTTCATTAAAGCCCGGGGCCCCTATCGCTAACTCCTCCGCTGAATCACCGGAAATATTACCAATCCCCGCCACCGCCGCCCCAAACATGATGCCCGGATCGCCGATTATGGTTACATCGGCTTGGGTCACATCAACAACTCCGTCATCCGCTAACTGAGCCAGTTCGACACCGCCATAAAATATATAGACCCTGCCCAGACAGGGGTCGCCCATAACCAGGTCGTCAGGCCCAAAGCGGTTTGGAGTGTCAGAATCTTGGTCGCCGTTAAAATTACCGCTGCCAATTGCATCTCCCAAGCAACTCCCTTCGCCGCTATCCTCAAATTGCACCGGACGCAAGGGCGTTGTCACCTCGACAACGTTCGATACCCCCGACGAATTACCGACTTCGTCATTAGTAAACATGGCGAAAAAAAATCTTTGGATCCCTAAAATATCCAGCCTGATGACCGGAAGGCTTTGTGGCGTGCCTGCCCTATCCGGTTCCAATTCGTTTATCATCTGTGTAGCATCATTAAAATTATCTTGTACGACTTGTTGTATGGTGCTGAAAGGCACACCCTCTAATGAATCTACACCGAGAATGCTTTCAACTTGGGTATCCTCTAAAAACCGAAAAAAGTATATAGTCGCCGTCCCACTATTTCCATCGTCCCCAGGGGCAGTCCAATTAAACAGCTTTGTCAAAGGGTCAAAACTGAGGTCCTCGGTAGTAGCCGGAGGGGTATCATCCCCTACGCTGATACCGGTATCGCAAGAGCTAATCGTTAATGAAAGCGCAAAGAGAAGAGATGAAACGATTAAATTTAACTTTGTTTGATTATTCATATAGCTTGGCCTCGGCTGGTTTTTAGGGTTATGAATTTTACCGAACTATTGAGTACATTCCAACTGTCCTGGTAGGAAGCATTCGAGGAACACTCAAGAGCCAAGTTTATTTGACGTCCGGTCGGCCCAATATTTTTTTCAAAAAGCCTATCGGTTTCGGAATCATTGGTCATATCTCTCCATTTTTATTCATAACTACCTGACCGGAATAATCTATACTGTCTTATGGGAAGTGTAGCTATTTCGGTCAGAAACGGTCTAGGATCATCCAGGGATAGTACCGAGAATGATTTGTCCCTTGCCAAGTAAGGTTTGAGAAAGTCTTTAATTCCCAAATTTTCCTGGCTGCGGCGAAAAGTCAAGTTGTAGATATCCGCATTCAAATCTATCCAGTACACATTCTTTCGGTAGTCTTTGACGTCAATCTGTTTCCCTTCAGCCAGGTCCAGGTAAGCAATCCATGGGAAATTCACGCCGCAGTAAGTCGAAAGCCAATTGGACCTGATCGTCCTAGCGTTAACCTCCAAGAGCTTGAACCTATTGTCTCTAGGGTCTCTCTTGAACTCGGCTGTAGCGATTCCCCTGAAACCGGCCTCTCTCAATAATTTTTCGGTAAATTCCTCCACTTCCAGAATCCTATCGTGACTGATACCGACTCTGGTTATTCCAAATTGAGGGGGATTCTGCCTGACCTTCAGGCGATGAAACCTAGCACCGACATCACCATTCGTATTCACGTAGACCGTGTAGTTATCCATATTACCGGGAGGGCCTGGAATTATCTCTTGCACCATGACCTCATGCCCGGTCTCCAGACTAAGTATGAATTTGGATAAAAGCTGGTCATAGTTATCTACTTTGAAGTTTTTTGAATTAAACCGGCGTGCAAATTCATGTACCCGAACCGGCTTCAGTATGCAGGGGTATTCTATTTTATCCTTAATCTCCTCTAACTCATCCAAGGAATTTGGGAAGAGGGTCATCGGGTAAGGAACATCACATTTTTTCGCAATCCGATAGGTTTCCTTTTTCTCTATAAACCTTCTAACCACTTCCCAACCCGAAGTTACCACGGTATAGAATTCACCGAGCTCCCGCCTATGTCTTGAAATAGCGACGGTAACTGCATCATCAGTATCGAATACCAGCGACCCCTTCCACCTATCCGCGTGCTTGATGAGCGTATAGATAAACTCCCTTTCCCCTCTATTTGGGCTCGGAACCTGGATACCCTCGTAGACGTATTTTGAAGTATGGCTAAAATCGGTTTTGTCGTAATACATAGAAGCCACCTGCAAACCCTTCAATCCAAGTGACCTAATTACACCGAGGCTGCTAACGCCATAGCCAATTACAATAGCTTTTTTCATGGCCAGACTTTCTGGAATACGTCCTTAGACTACGATTTGATAAAGACTATCTCTCATGGTACTTTCCCTCTTAGCCAATATCAAATACTATGAAAACGGAGGGAAAACCAAAGTGCCCAAGATAGCTTCGGTAAGAGCAAGAGAGATTCTCGATTCCCGAGGAAATCCTACAGTCGAGGTGGACATAAGATGCGATGATGGGTCATTCGGCCGAGCCGCCGTACCATCCGGAGCTTCTACCGGAGAACACGAGGCACTAGAGCTTAGGGACGGAAACAAAAAGATATACCTGGGAAAAGGGGTTCAAAAAGCCGTGGATAACGTAAGTAATGCAATCGCTCGTAGGATAATGGGCATGGAAGTGACATCTCAAATAGAGATAGACAATACCCTGATCGAACTAGATGGAACCCCGAATAAATCTAAGCTGGGTGCAAACGCCATACTGGGAGTATCCCTGGCAGCGGCAAAAGCCGCCGCCAACTCCAGCGGTCTTCCGCTATACCGCTACCTGGGCGGTGTCTTCGCTAGTATCCTGCCCGTCCCGCTTATGAACATAATAAACGGTGGAGTACATGCCGATAACAACCTGGATATTCAGGAGTTTATGATAGTGCCCGTTGGATTTACTACATTCTCGAATGCGATTAGAGCCGGTGTTGAGGTGTTCCACAACCTGAAAGCGATCCTGAAAAAGAAGGGGTATTCAACTTCCGTAGGAGACGAAGGCGGCTTCGCCCCTAGCCTGAAATCAAACGAAGAGGCTATCGAATGCGTGCTCGAAGCGATTGTTCAATCAGGCCACAAGCCCGGAAAGGGAATCTCCCTGGCCCTGGACGTGGCGTCGAGCGAGCTCTACAAAGACGGGAAATACATAATCGAGGACAGCAAGCTCGGTAAAGAGAAGGTGGTAGATTTATACAAGCGCTGGGTCGATGAATACCCGATCATATCGATCGAAGACCCGATGGCCGAGGACGACTGGGAGGGCTGGAAAATCATCACAAAGGAACTCGGAGACAAGGTTCAACTAGTGGGCGACGACCTGTTCGTGACCAACACCCGAAGGCTTTCCCGGGGAATAAAGGAGGGGGTAGCCAATTCCATACTGATTAAAGTGAACCAGATTGGCACACTGACCGAAACGCTTGAGTCAATCAACATGGCGTCAAGGGCTGGCTACACCTATATAATATCCCACCGCTCCGGAGAAACCGAGGACTCCACCATTGCCGATATCGCCGTGGCCACTAACTCCGGGCAGATAAAAACCGGCTCGGCCTCGAGAAGCGATAGAATGGCAAAATATAACCAACTGTTGAGGATTGAAGAAGAGCTCGGCCAGGAGGCAAGATTTTTGGGGAAATCCGCCTTTAAGTTTTGAAGCATTAAGGGAAGATACTAATACATGTTCTTAGATAGATGTAAGTGTCGACATTAGGTATTACGGACAGTGTCCATACAAATTGTATATATAAGCGGCAATTCCAGCCTGTCATTCTGAACCGAAGGTGAAGAATCCAATCATTATTAGATGCTTCACGGAGTTTATCCCGAGTGCAACGAAGGGTTCAGCATGAGAGCCATTTTCTCCAGAGAGTTTAAGCTGAATTTCAGCAAAGAACCATTACCACAAACCAGGACAGTCTTATTGTATGTATCGAAATTTTTTTGGATAGCGTGTTCAGATTTAACCTGTGCCGACATTGCCCGTCTAACCAAATCCAAACTTTCACGAAAATCAATATACTATCGCATGAGCAATCACTTCTTTCCGGCTATTACTTGGCCGCAATTGAACCTCTTTTTTCCCCGGTTATAATTAAATGTTATTCTTTAATCAGGGGAGATATATGAGCGCTAAAACCTTATTCGATAAGATCTGGGAACGGCACGTAGTTCATGAAGAGCCGGGGAAACCCACCCTCCTTTACATCGACCTTCATCTAGTTCACGAGGTAACCTCTCCCCAGGCGTTTGAAGGACTTCGTATTTCCGGCCGCCGAGTAAGAAGGCCCGATTTAACATTTGCCACGATGGACCATAATGTGCCCACTACCGATAGGTCTCTTCCGGTTGAAGACCCAATCTCTGCGAAACAGATAGATACGCTAAGAAAAAACTGCCGGGACTTCGGCATCACCCTATTTGACCTCAAAAACCCTTACCAGGGAATAGTTCACGTAATAGGACCGGAGTTAGGCCTTACCAAACCGGGTATGACCATAGTTTGCGGGGATAGTCATACCTCCACTCACGGGGCGTTTGGAGCGCTTGCTTTTGGAATTGGTACGAGCGAGGTGGAGCATGTACTAGCTACGCAGTGCCTCTGGCAGAACCGTCCAAAGGTATTTGAGGTTCGCGTCGACGGGAAAAGAGCAAAAGGAGTTACTGCAAAAGATATTATACTGAGCATTATCGGACATATTGGGACTGCCGGCGCAACCGGTACCGTGATCGAATACCGAGGCCAGGCAATAGAATCCCTCTCCATGGAAGAGCGAATGACCATATGCAACATGTCCATAGAAGCGGGGGCGCGTGCCGGAATGATCGCCCCGGATGAACATACGTTCCGTTATTTGGAGGGCAGGCAGTATGTTCCCAAGGGACAAGATTTCGAAAAGGCTGTAGAGATATGGAAGGAGCTTAAAACCGACGAAGGTGCATCCTTTGACAAGAAGGTGGTCCTGAATGCATCCAAGATGGCCCCCCAGGTTAGTTGGGGAACCAGTCCGGGAATGGTTACGGACGTTACCGGGGTTGTCCCCGACCCCGATTCCTTCACCGACCCAAGCGCACAAAAAGCAACCAGGGACGCACTCAAGTATATGGGACTTACCCCCGGGACTCCGATAACGGAGATAAAACTCGACCGTGTTTTTATCGGGTCATGCACAAATTCCCGCCTGCAGGATTTAAAAGCGGCGGCAGAGGTGGTGAAGGGGAAAAAGGTTTCCCCCCGGGTACGGGCAATGGTCGTTCCCGGCTCCCAATTGGTGAAGCGGGAGGCCGAGAAGATAGGCCTCGACCAGATTTTCAAGGAAGCCGGGTTTGAGTGGAGGGAATCAGGCTGCAGCATGTGTCTGGGTATGAACCCAGATATCCTTGCCCCAGGGGAAAGATGCGCAAGCACATCTAACCGGAACTTTGAAGGCCGACAGGGAAAAGACGGCAGAACCCACCTGGTCAGCCCCATCATGGCCGCAGCAGCGGCAATTGAAGGACATTTCGTGGATATACGGGAATGGGAATTAAGCCAAGACCTCCAGTCAGAATTAGAATGATAAGGGTATTAATAAGAAGTCATTGCGAGGAGTCCTTCGGCAGGCTCAGGATGAACTCCGCGACGAAGCAATCTCCTGATATTTCGAGAGATTGCTTCGCCCATTACATTCACTCGTAATGACACCTTATGAGTATTTCACGAACATTTTATTGAGGTGAAAAACATGGAACCGTTCAAAACCTTTACCGGGCTGGTGGCTCCCTTAGACAAGGTCAACGTCGATACAGACCAAATCATACCCAAGCAGTTTTTAAAGCGTATCGAGCGAACCGGTTTTGGGGAATTTCTATTCTATGATTGGCGATATCGGGACGGGAAGCTTAATCCGGAGTTTGTGCTCAACCAGGAGCGTTACCAGGGAGCGACTATCCTGCTTACCGGGGACAATTTTGGTTGCGGCAGTTCGCGTGAGCATGCGCCCTGGGCACTAAAGGATTATGGCTTCAAAGTAATAATTGCCCCCTCCTTTGCCGATATATTCTTCAACAACTGTCTTAAGAATGGAATGCTACCCATCGTTCTCCCCGGCGATTTGGTCAAAGAACTCTTCGTTAAAGTTTTTGAGAACGAAGGATATAGTCTGACCGTCAACCTGGAATCCCAAACGCTCAAGGACCCGGATGGCTGGACAATCGGCTTTATAGTCGACCCCTTTGCGAAGAAATGCCTCCTAGAGGGGCTTGATGACATAAGCCTCACGCTCAAGCTCGAGGATAAGATTAAAGCCTATGAAGAAAGGGCTTAGACTAAAATTCACCACTTAAGATATAATCGAGCTTTTGATATCTTTCCTCTCCACATACTTTGACTCTGGCCGTTAAACTTTCAGAATTATCCGTAGTTATTGACGGAGTAGGACATGGCCTAAGCATTACATACATATGGATACATATATGGACGGCGAGCGGCTGGACTGGTCATTCCCACACTTTCACTTTTTGCTCAGGACAAAGCTTAAAATAATAGTAAGAATAATACTGATGAGAATAGAAGAGGCTATAGGAAAGTAGAGTGTAAAGTTGTCCCGTTTTATATATATGTCCCCGGGCAATCTACCGATATATGGAAGCTTTGGGGCAAAGACCATCAGCACACCTGCGATTACCAGAAGCACGCCCAGAGCTATTAGTATCTTCCCAATGGGTTGAATTTCCATATTATTCTCTGGCTCACAATTTCTTCTTCAATCAAGGTTAATGCCCTGTCAAAATTAGGCAAGGACTTTATCTTCGATGCTGTAAAAAAAATTTGTAACAGGTATGATTTAATTGTAACCGGCCTAGTTTAGTCTGAAAAGGCTTGAAAGGACTGGAAGTTTCGGAAAATAGGAATTAAGCTTTCCTATGGGGAAACGAGCTTAAAATGCGATTACGAAGCTGGTGAACATAACCCATGAGCACACCACCAGGACAAAGAATAGGCCCAACACAGACACTACAGCAGCGTCTTATTCTGACGCAAGAGCTACAGCTTTTTCTGAAGCTTATACAGATGACTACGCTTGAGCTCAAGGAATATCTCGAAGAACAGCTCGTAGAGAATCCGATCCTAGAGGAAAAAATCGAAGAAGATAAGAAGGCCAACGAAGAAAACCACTCCGATGACCATGAGTATGATTTTAGCGACGCCGAAAAGAGTTTTCTCGGGAGTGGTGACGACAACCTCCCCTATTTCCGGGAGATATTCGGAGACCAGGAAGAAGAAAGCCCCTGGGAGAACAGGGTAAGCGCACCTGAATCCCTCCTAGACTACCTAAAATGGCAGCTAAATCTCTCCGATTTCTCTCCAGAGGAAAAAGAAATCGGCTCGCTGATTATCGGTAACCTCAACGAAGACGGATACCTCGAAACCGACCTGGAGGAGATTGCCATCTTGATGGTTAAGAACCGGTTTGATTCCGACTCCAAGATCCAGGAGACGTCGGATGAAGAGAAGGCGCACTTTTACCAGAACCAAATCAAGTCCGACCCTACTTACTGCGAGAAGGTTGAACAGGTTTTAAAAAAAATCCAAGCCTCTTTTGACCCTCCTGGTGTCTGCGCCAGGAATTTGAAAGAATGTCTTCTGGTCCAGGCACGAATGATTGGTTACACCGATGACAGTATCATAATTAAGTTGATCGAAAACCACCTGGAAGATATAGGCAAAAAAGACCATAAATTAATCGCCGACTCTCTCGGTTGTTCGCCGGATAAAGTAGAGGAAGCTATCCTTGCCGTCAAGTCATTAGAACCCAAGCCGGGAAGACCTTTTTACACCAAAGACACCGAAAAGCATATCGTGCCAGATTTCTACGTCTATAAACTGGGAAATGAACTGAAAATACAGCTAAACCGAGACTTTCCTACCGTCCGGATAAGTCAGTATTACCGGAGCTTGGTCAACAAAGAGAATAACCTTCCCCCCGAAGTGCGGAAATACATCAAAGAAAAGATAGAGGCCGCTCAGAGAATAATAAAATGCCTCGAAGAGCGGGAAACAATCATAAAAAAGATCATCATAAAAATCGTGGAGAGACAGAGGGATTTTTTCGAGCACGGAAAAGAATACATAAAACCATTAAGACTGAAAGACATAGCCAACGATGAAGAAATAAACAAGCATGAATCCACGATAAGCAGAATAACCAGCAGAAAGTATATTCAGACGCCGCACGGGGTGATAGAACTCAAATCCCTCTTCTCCAGAAAAATAGAGACCTCCCATGGAGTAGACGTATCTTTCGAAAAGGTAAAGTCGCTTATAAAAGAAATCGTCTCTTCCGAAATACCAGAGAGTCCTTACTCCGACGAAGACATATCCAAGATACTGGAGAGAAGAAATATAAAAGTGGCCCGCCGCACTGTTGCAAAATACAGAAAAATACTTAAAATACCTTCTTCTTCAGAAAGAGCCAACAAGAGGTAAAAAAGATGCAGGTTTCCGTGACCATAAGACATATAGATAACCAAGCCCGACAAGAAAACCTGAGAAATTACACGCTTAAAAAAATCAAGAGGGTAGAAAGATATATAAAATCGAGAAAAAATCCCTCTGAAGTAAGGGTGGTTCTTTTTGAGGAGAAGTTCAGGAATATCTGCGAGATATTGGTGATCAGCGGCACTTTCAAAATCACTTCTTCTGTAGAATCAGATGAGATGCACGGGGCCATCGATAGGGCAATCGACGGCACTATAAAACGCCTGAAGAAGCTCAGCGAAATGAGAATAAAAACCAGGAGAAGGGGCTCCGCAAAACCGAGGGAAAATACTGGCGGCACAAATCAAAAGCCTCTCCGTCCATCGAATGAAAAAAGACTCGAAGGGGAAGGGATCAGCCTTGAGAGGGTCCCTCTCAAGCCGATGTCGGTGGAAGAAGCTATACTGCAATTAAAGGTATCCGGGGAGGATATTCTGACATTCCGCAACAGCGAGACGGGAGAAATAAACACCCTTCATAACAGAAGAGGAAAAGTAGTGCTGATAGCACCCTAATAGTCAAGCTAGGATTATGAAATTAGTAGACGTTCTAAAAAAGGAATCAGTGATTGCCGACCTGCATTCTAAAAATAAACCGGAAGTTATCAGGGAACTTTCTCAACTACTATCATCGCTCTACCCTAATATCAACCCCGACCAGCTTTTTCAAGTATTAATGGAAAGAGAAAAGCTGTGCAGCACCGCAGTCGACGCCGGAGTGGCCATTCCCCATGGTAAGCTCGGCGGAATTACAAACATTATTGCCTCCTTTGGCAGAAGCCTCGAGGGAATAGACTTTGAATCCCTAGACGGTCATCCTTCCCATCTTTTCATCCTGATACTCGCTCCCGAAAACTCCTCGGGGGCACACCTTAAACTCCTGGCCAGAATATCCAAGATATTCCGGGACCCGGTTTTCCGGTCCAGGCTGATGGAAGCAAAATCACAGGACGAAATCTACGATATAATAGCCGAGGAAGATGCAAAGCATTAGAGCTGAGGAACCCCTGGAGATCGAAGAAATCTACAGGCTATGGGGCAAAGAACTTCAATTAGAGGTCGTCTCCGGAAAGTCCGGATTAAGACGTAGCGTGAGATGGAACCGGGTGCAAAAGCCGGGACTAAGAATGATCGAGCCGGACATTCAACTGGAAGAGGGAAAGATACAGGTATTGGGGATGACCGAGGTTTCTTACTTCAATAAACTCTCCAGCCGGGAGCAAGAGAAAATAGCGGATAAGCTCACATCCCAGGATGTGTCCTGCTTCATTGTTTCAAAAGGACTCATCCCACCCGGTTTTTTGAAAGAGTACTGCGAGAAAAATAAGATGACCCTATTCATTACCAAACTCAGCACCGGAAGGCTTATTTCCACCCTCAATCAGATACTGGAAGAGCGGCTCGCTCCTTTCGTGAGCCTGCACGGTGTGTTCATAGACATACACCGACTAGGGGTGCTCATACTGGGAAAGAGCGGGATTGGCAAGAGCGAATGTGCTCTTGACTTAATACTGAGAGGTTCTAAACTCATTGCTGATGACTTGGTGGAGATAAGAAAAGTAGGAGCGTCTAGGCTGATCGGAAGCGGCCCGGAAAACATCAGACACCTCATGGAGATTCGAGGAGTGGGAATAGTGAATATAAAAGATTTATTCGGAACCGCTTCGGTGATGGACAAGAGGGAGATTGATTTGGTGATCGAACTGGCTCAATGGGACCCTAGTACCGAATACGACCGGCTGGGACTTGAGCAAAAAACCTATTCAATCATGGAGGTGGACCTACCTTATCTAATTCTCCCGGTGAGCCCGGGGAGGAACACGGCTACAATAGTGGAGGTCGCAGTCAGAAATCAGTTACTGAGAATCAGCGGGACAAGAACGGCGGAGGAATTTGAAGCCCGGCTGGAAAGAACAACTTTAAAAAGGAAAGATCATGATTAACATTGTGATCTTAAGCGGTATTTCTGGCTCGGGAAAGAGCACTGCCGTAAAAGCCCTAGAAGACCTGGGTTATTTTTGCCTGGATAATCTCCCACCCAGCCTGATCCCTACTTTTATCGACTTGGCCAAGCACTCGGCGGAGCATATCACCAAAGTAGGTATAGTTATGGATGTGCGCGAAGGTGTCTTTTTCGAGGAGGTACCCGAGGTAATAGAAGAAGTCAAGAAAAAGGGACACTCCGTCGAGCTCTTATTCCTGGAGTCCTCGGACGAGGTCCTGGTAAAGCGCTACAAAGAGACCAGGAGAAAGCATCCTTTATCTCCGGATGGAAACATACTGGAGGGAATTTCAAAAGAGAGGGAACTGCTGTCTCGTGTGAAAAATATGGCCGACCACATCATAGATACCTCCTCTTTTAACGTCCATCAGCTAGGAGAGATAATCCAGGGCACATTCGGAAAAACCACTCCCCGGAAGATTTCCATAAACTTTCTCTCCTTCGGGTATAAGTACGGTTTCCCCTACGACGCGGACCTGGTGCTCGACGTGAGGTTCCTACCCAGCCCTCACTTCATCGAGGGTCTAAAGGATTTAACCGGGCACGACCAGAGCATAATCGACTTTGTCCTGGGACACCAAGACACCAGAGAATTCATCGAAAAACTGGTGGATTTCCTGGAGTTCTTGATCCCGCGATACGAGGAAGAGGGTAAGTCCTATCTAACCGTGGCCATAGGATGCACCGGCGGAAAGCATAGGTCGGTGGTCATAACCAATGAAATAGCAAAAAGATTCAAGGACCTGGCTCCCAACATCTGGCACAGAGACGTTTCCAAAAGCTGAGGTGAACACATGATCGGAGTTATAGTAGTCAGTCACGGAAAACTAGCAGAAGAGCTTATCTCAGCCGTGCAGTTCGTGTTATCGGTAAAACCGCCGGTGAAGATGGAGGGCGTTTGCCTGGACCCACACAGAGAGTTCGAGACATTCAAGCAGGATATAAAGAATGCCATGAAAAAAGTAGACGAGGGGGACGGAATCCTGATCGTGACGGATATGTTTGGCGGTACCCCTTCCAACGTCAGCCTGACTTTTCTGGAGGCTAAAAACGTGGAGGTAGTATCTGGGGTAAACCTCCCCATGCTTCTCAAGCTAGCCACACTACCGGCAGGCGTGAACCTGGATGAAGCGGTGAAGATAGCCGAGAGCGCAGGAAGGGATAACATAATCGTGGCCAGCAAGCTTCTTCAAAAAAGGGGCCAGTAGCAGTCTAATCGAGTAAAGGATAATCCAAGCTTTAAAACCCGGACTTTTTGGTTATAATAAACAAAATCCGTTTATAGTACCCAACAACAAGCCAACCGAGGGGAAATACAAAATGAGAGTGGAAGAGTTTGATAGAATAGTAGAGATGTGGAAGAACCATCTCCTTGTAGATGCCCTAGAGGGCTATAGCCTAGAGATCGATGAAGATGTGCCCAGGGAATTTGCTGCCATTGCCCTGTTTTTAGACTCTACAACGGTGAGAGCAGCAGGCGAGGTCGTGGATTACTATGAAGGATATAAACGGGCGGCCACGGACATTCTCAGCTTGATCGGCGTGGAGATGGTTCAGGATGACCACATGAAGTTAATCCAGGTGAAGAGGAGCTTTGTCAAAGAGGATAAACAGGAGCTGCTGAAGAAGTACATCTGGGAGTAGCAGTAGAATCAACTTATATTCCTCCGCTGGTATTAAAAACACCAATATATCTTGATGAAACTCGTTGACCTATTCGATCATTTCATAATCGACCTGGACGGCGTGGTCTATGTCGAGAACAAGCCGGTTACCGGGGCCAGGGAGACGATCGAAACCCTGAGAAAGTTGGGAAAGGGCATAATTTTTCTAACCAACGACCCCAGAAGCTCCTCCCGAGAGTATTCAGACAAGCTCGAAAGAATGGGTATCTCCGTAACTGCCAACCACGTAGTTACGTCGGGAATGGCTATAGCGCAGCACATAAAAGAGAATTATGAACTAGACGGGAAGAAGGCATATGTCGTCGGGACCGATGCGCTCAAGGAAGAAATAAGGGGGATAGGTCTAAGGCTTTGTGACGACGAAGAAGCAAAATTTGCCGACTATGTGGTAGTCGGCGGCCACCAGCAGGTTAGTTATCAGGAGATAAAGCTTGCCGCAATGGCAGTGAGAAACGGCGCTAAATTCTTCGGTACAAATCGTGACCCGGTTTTCCCAACGCCGGAAGGGCTTGTTCCAGCTACCGGCGCCCTGCTTGCGGCTATCGAGGTTGCATCAGAGAAAAAAGCGATTACCGTAGGAAAGCCTGAATCGATAATGTTCGACGTAGCCAAGAAGCTTCTTCCATCACCAGAAAGGACTGCCATAATAGGAGACAGGCTTGATACGGATATTCTGGGTGGGAAGCGCGCCGGGCTGGCCACTATCCTGGTTCTTTCCGGTTCGACAACCAAAGAGGAGATTTCCCGGTCCGAAATCAAGCCCGATTATGTTATAAGCAACCTGGAAGATTTATTAAAAGAATAAGGGTAGAGACACAAAATTTTGTGTCTCCAGAAACCCTTCAAAAATAACACTAGGAATAAAAAACCAATCTATCATGCCCAGGGTGAAGATAAACGGAATAGAACTAAACTACGTATTAGACGGAGAGGGACCAGTAGTGGTATTCATAAATGGACTGACCATGGATGTAAACGGCTGGTATTATCAGGTTGATGCTTTTTCGCAAAACTACAACGTGCTGAGATACGACTGCCGTGGCCAAGGCCAGTCCGACAAGCCGGACATGGATTACTCACAGGAAATGCATGCAGAGGACCTGAATAATCTCCTGGACAAAATAAATGTGGGTAAGGCTCACGTTGTAGGACTTTCTAACGGCGGTATGGTCGCCCAGCACTTCGCTTTGAAATATCCGGACAAAGTAGGCGCCTTAGTCTTGGTTGATACCTGCAGCTACATAGATACTTTGTTAGAGCTCATACTCAAGGCCTGGATAAAGGCGACGGAGGTAGGGGGAAGCGAGCTAAGGTACGATGTGGCGCTTCCCGTTCTCTTTGCCAATAGTTTTGTCGAGAAAAACCTGGAGAACATAATGGCACTGAGGGAGGCGAGCATAAAGAACAACCCACCTAAGCCTATCATAAACCTGGCCAAGGCGTGCATGAAACATAACCTGGCCGACCGCATCTCCGAGATAAAAGCCCCTACCCTCATCATCGTCGGCGAGGAAGATATCCTCATCCCTCCCCGGCACTCTAGAATACTGCATAATAGCATCAAAGGCTCTAAGCTGGTAATAATCAAAGGTTGCGGACACGTCCCCCCCATCGAGAAGCCGGAGGAGTTTAATGCCATAGTACTGGGGTTTTTAAAAGAACACGACGGTATTCTTAGATAGAATTACTTGCTACTAGAAATGGAATACGATCTCATGATAGTATCTATACTATCCACCAAGGTACTACGAAATAAGGTGATAGTTGATAGTTGATAGTTAAAGCTTTTAACCATCAACCATACAACTACAAACCAAACTTCGTGTCTTAGTGTCTTCGTGGCCGAACAGTTACTAAAACAAATCAAGGAGGTTCCTCATGATAGCGGCGACATATCATGGCGTAAGAGACATAAGGGTGGAGACCGTTCCTGACCCCCAAATTACAAACCCGAATGACGTGATCCTCAAGGTTACCAAGAGCGCTATATGCGGCTCGGACCTACACTTCTACCGCGGCCGCGTTCCTATGGACGAGGGATTCGTGGTCGGACACGAGTTTATGGGTGTGATAGAAGACGCCGGGAAAGGAGTCAAGAATTTTAGAAAAGGAGATAAAGTAGTAGCTCCATTCTGGGTAAGCTGCGGAATCTGTGTAAATTGCCGAAATAACGTGCCCACATCTTGCACCGGAGGGGGAGGCTGCTTCGGTTTTGGAAAGGCATTCGGAGATATCTTCGGCGGCCAGGCCGAGTATGTCCGGGTTCCCCTAGCCGATGGTACTCTGGAGAAGGTTCCTGATAATATTCCTGATGATAAAATCATATTCCTCGGGGACATATTCTCGACCGGTTACTTTTGCGCCGAGTGTGCGAACATAAATCCGGGAGATGCAGTTGTGGTATTCGGCGACGGCCCGATCGGTCTCTTCGCTACAGCATCGGCAAAACTCTTTGGAGCATCGTTAATAATAACCATAGGACGGCACGACTTCAGGTTAAATGTAGCTAAGAAGATGGGTGCGGATATCGGAATCAATACGCATAAAGAAAATCCGGTTGAAAAAATAATGGAGATAACAAACGGGAGGGGCGTCGATGCCGTCCTAGAATGCATTGGCTCTAGCGAAGCGCTCCTTGACGCCTTCAAGATAGTGAGACCGGCGGGAAGAATATCGTTCGCCGGGCTATTCATAGAACCGGTTCCCATACCCATGCTCGATTTTTACCTGAAAGACTTAACCTTAAAAGGGGGAGTATGCCCGGCAAAAAACTACATCAATAAACTTCTTCCATTGGTCGAGCACGGCAAGGTCGACCCAACCGCCGTGATTACCCACGACCTTCCGCTTGCCGATACGCCAAAGGGATATCACCTCATGGACAGCAAAGAAGGGAATGCCATAAAGGTCGTCCTCACGCCTTAGTCAAATCCAAATCATTCCCCCTTTGCAAGGCGCATCACCGGAATTTCCCCTCCCTTGATGGGAGGGGATAAAGGGGAGGGTGAACAAAATGATTCTACCCACCTTCTTCCTTCGATTTCGCACAAAACATGCCGTACCTTTTTCCATCTTGAAAGGAAAGTATTGCTATAAACGCGTAAAAAACGTAGGGGCGAACCTTGCCTTCGCCCAACTGGTTATTACCTTGACAATCTAAATGACCATAGTAATATGACTATGGTTACTCTCTCATTTCAGGAGTAGATCTAATGTCAAAGTCCGTTTCTAAATCCAAATTCAAACCACGAGCGCTTGAATATTTCCGGGAGGTCGAAAAAACGGGCAAGGAACTAATCATAACCGACCGAGGGAAACCTGTCCTCAAAATAGTGCCCTACTCCGCAGACCCAGAGGCGAGCTTAAAGTCACTGCGCGGCAGTGTACTCAAATACAAAGACCCCACTGAACCGGTAGGGGTAGAAGATTGGGATGCTCTTAAATGATATTGCTCGATACTCATGTATGGGTTTGGTGGGTTAGTGGAATCGAACGTCTTTCCTCGAAAGCAAATCGTCTAATTACGAAAGCCAAGAATAGAGATGCTATATACATATCTTCCATTAGCGTATGGGAAATTGCCCAGCTTGTGGAGAGAGGTCGTTTGCAACTTACCTTGGATGTAACCGGATGGGTGGCCAAGTCCGAGGCACTACCGTTTGTCCATTTTATTCCTGTTGACAATTCAATCGCCATCAAGTCGGTTCAACTACCTTCCCCTCTTCATCCAGACCCTGCCGACCGAATCATTATTGCTACTGCGCTTGCTCTAGGATTTCCTCTAATTACTCGTGATGAAAAGATAGCTCGCTATCCTTATATCCAAACAATCTGGTAGAATAGCAAACTTACATCACACAATAGAGCGTACCCCGGACAATAAAAGCAGTTATGCTTTTTAAATCCTCTGAAAGACCTAAAGGCAGAGTATCCTCGGCAAAAAACTACATCAATAAACTCCTTCTATTGGTCGAGCACGGCAAGGTTGGCCGAACCGCCGTGATTACCCACGATCTCCCGCTTGTCGATACACCAAAGGGATATCACCTCATGGAGAGTAAAGAAGGGAATGCCATAAAGGTCGCGCACACGCCTTAGATAAATCCTAAGAAAACGTAGGGGGGCGAACCTGGTGTTCGCTTCAAGATGAAGTTAAAACAAGTAAGAATAAAGAACTAAAAAATCGTTGGATCGAAAACCCGATCATAGGTTCTAGATCCTAATTGTTGTACAACTTATCCTTCTCTATCTCAAAGCATGCACCTCAGTGCTGTTAGTTCCTGTTCCTCTTTTCTTTATAGCAAACAGGCCTAAATCTATGTCATTGACAACAAAGTCAAAGTCACTACTCGTCTGATGTAATGGGGTGCCAGTTTGAAGCAGGAAGTTACTAAAATTCAATGCTCCATTTAGTATATGTACCTCAGTGCTATTACTTCCTGTTCGGTTTTTCTTCACAGCTATCAAGTCTACAGCTCCGTCTCTATTCCAGTCTCCTACAACAAAGTCAAAGTCCTCACCTGTCTCATGCAATGCAGTGCCTGTTTGGAGTAAGAAATTACTAAAATTCGATGCCCCATCTAAAATATGCACCTCGGTACTATTCGTTCCACTACCACTTTTCTTCAGTGCTATAAGGTCTGGTCTCCCATCTCTATTCCAATCTGTTACTGCAAAATCAAAATTACTACCAGTCTCGTGCAATGCAGTGCTCGTTTGGAGAATAAAGTTGCTATAATTGGAGGCTCCATTCAGAATATGCACCTCAGTACTGTTGGAACCCGTTCCACTCTTCTTTTTTATCGCTACCAAGTCTAAACTCCCATCCCGATTCCAATCTCCTACAGCAAAGTCAAAGTCCTCTCCTGTCTCATGCAACGCCGTCCCAGTGTGGAGGATGAAGTTACTAAAGTTTGATGCTCCATTGAGAACGTGCACCTCTGTGCTGTTCGAACCAGTACCTCTTTTCTTTATCGCTATCAAGTCTATAGCTCCATCTCTATTCCAGTCTCCCACCACAAAGTCAAAGTCCTCACCTGTCTCATGCAGAGCCGTTCCAGTGTGGAGGATAAAACTCTGATAAGTCGGTCCTTGAGAACCCGACCCCTCAGAACCAGAAATTTGGCCACTCCCAGTATCTGTACCTGATCCCCTCCACCTAAAAGCAACATATGGTTTAATTCCCCAAGTATTTGATAAAGTCACATCCTGGCCCAAACCTTTACAATAGTTCCTACCCGCATACTGTATCGCACCGGCTTTGAAATCAACTGTATCGAATTGCCTAAGTACTTCATTAGCACTCTGACCTCGAATTGCAGCTTTTATCGCTTCGGAAGCTAGTTGATTGGCCTGTTCTATAACTCTCTGAGAAAATCTGTCCTGAATGCTAGATGAAAGTGACTGAATAGTCCTTCTGATTAATTCTTCGACCCAGGCATAAAATGGAGCAGGGTTAGCCGAGTAGATAGAAACACCTGTGGCAACAAGGCCCTGAGCTACGTCGGTCTCGGAAATGTCATCTGCCCATGCAGCCGTCCAACCACCACCTTCAACTCCTGCTTTTAAATCAAATTTATTTGTCTCATATCCACATTCAGCTTCGGCATTTAAAGGAACGACAAACCAAAGACCTATGATTATAAATAATGAAACTGATTTAATGCTGCAACCGCTTAATATATCCTTCATCTTCATTTTCCTCCCCACCTTATTTAATATTTGCAACCTGTGGGGTTTTAGTTCCAATAACCGTAAGCACTAATTGTCCGCTACCTTCATATTTTACAACCCATGGATGAGTGTCATATGTTTGCTGATCGTAAGATTGTCCCGGGAGTAGTTTTTTATACGGCTTCTCATTACCTTGAAAATCCACCCAGTAAACATCTACAGTTTTATTTGAACTATTGACAAATGTTATTGAAGACGGGTAAGTGCTTTCAACTGATCGCAATTTAGTAACGGCATGATAATCATACTCAGGTTGGACGCTAACTTCTACTTCTCTAAGATTATTACAGGCTATACTAAACTTATAGTTTCCATCTGAATCAACGCCGAACTTTCGTTCGCGCATAGGTAGCATTTTGCCATCAAATTTTCGATATTTATCGCCACCCCATGAAATTCCTTTGCCCGGGATTTCTGCATAATAATCAAATCTACTGTCGCGTGTTGCTATTCGTGTACCGCTTACACTCAGAAAGAACTGCTGATCAGGATTAAAATTCCACCATCCTTCAGCTACCCAATTCCCAAATTGATTTAAATAGAAGAGAGATAGGCGCACCGGATAGCGGCATTGGTTTTGTATTAAAACAGGCCGTAACGACCATTGGTTCCAAATCTTTTGGATTATCCGATCAGCCTTATTTTCTGCATCTTGTTCGAGATTTATTGCATCATGAACATTGAATGACCCATTTCTCCCTATTTCAATTGCTCCATTCAATAAGTACTTAACAACAAAGGCTTCCTTACCTCCATGAACTGCATATTGGCTCGTGTGTTCTAATTCGTGTAATAACAAATGAAGATCGCATTCTTTATCTACTTTTACTTCATTCAGATTACAATAATTCAGGTTTATCGGTCTTATAAAATATATGTTATCCCCTACCGTAATATGCTGTCCGTGCACAGTATTAACGCTCTCAGCGTACTTAACACTACGAAGATTAGATTTTACATACTCAAAGATTAGAATTTCATGCAGCCTTTGTGGCAATCTTTTCCATGTGCCATCTCCTTGTCTTTCCAGATAAACGAAGTATTCTCGAACCATCGGCGGAGTTAGTCCTTGTCTGAGCCAACTGGAAATAGTCTTATCAAAATCAGGGTTGCTAGGGGTTAAGACTACGCCTCCACAACCACTATTACGTGAAATCGCTTTTTCTGCCTCACATGCTGTTATGCAACCCCCTTTGATAAATACATTCTTGCAATGTCTGTTACAATCTGTATTACAATCAACCGCATATGTTTGTTGAGATATAGGGATATTACATAGACAAATAACTATTATTATGCAACTAACTCTACAATAATCCTTTAGTACATTTATCATTTTCTCCCCCCTACGCACCAAATGAAAAATTGTTCTTTAACTAATATATAAGTTCGACCAAATCTTTGCCTTAAACAAAGCCTCCACAGTTCTAGCTAAAGGCTCAACAGAATCTGGAGATTGAGCATAAATATTGATCGGTGAAATTGTTAAGGTTAGTACGATTAATGAAATTAGTGAACTCATTTCTCTTATCACCTGTTTAAACCTCCTTAATACCATTATTTGGCTGCCTCTACTACAATTAAAAATTTGATGATCAACACTCACCTCTCATCAATCAGTCGGATTTCCTTTTGCTAATTTCTTCTGAACGTATTCGATATTTACCTTAGCGTCTTGATGATTGGGATTTAATCTCAGTACCTGACTAAAGTCTGCAAAAGCCAGTTGATACTGTTTTGATAACATATATGCAACCCCTCTGTTGTAGTAGCCAAGTGTGTGATTCGGGTTAAGTTGTATAGCCGTGCTGCAGGTCCTAATTGCATTATCCAAATCCTTAACCTCCAAGAAAGCAGCTCCCAAATTACTATACGAATGAGAATATCCAGGATTTAAATCAATTGACATTTGTAAATCCCTGATAGCCATGTCTATCAACTTTAATCCCATGTAAGAAACACCTCTGTAAAAATAGGCATAAGAATCCATAGGGTTAAGCTGGATAGCCCTGTTAAGAACATCGATAGCCATTTGATACTGAGTATTCTGATAAAGGACATATCCCTCGTTTCTCAGGGCCTCTGCTTGTTTTTGCACAGAGACAGGTTTTATCGGCACATAGGCTGATTGGCTACTGGAAGTGGTACCAGTACCAGTATTACTCTGATGGGTTTGATTTGGGTTGGTGATTCCACCCGGTTGATTAGGTGCAGTATACTGACCACCGGAATTAACCCCAGAGCCCGGCTGGTATGGCGCTGTTTGATTATATCCACCCGTAAACCCACTTTGGTTTTGCCCATAAGGTTGATTAGGCGCAGTATATTGACCACCAGGGGCAGTCCCATAGCTCTGTTGATATGGTGCTGTTTGATTATATCCACCTCCTGTGTAACCTCCCTGACCCGGTCCGTACTGGGTGTTGCCTTGATTAACTTGATTGGGATAATAACCTCCTCCCGTAGATGGATATTGTCCTGGACCTACTGTTTGATTAGGCACGGTATACTGGCCACCAGGGGCAGCCCTATAACCAGGTTGATATGGCCCAGATTGATTGTACCCTCCACTTGTGAACCCGGTTTGGTTTTGTCCGTAAGGCTGATAATGAGGTGTTTGGTTGTATTCACCTCCTGAAGAAGTCTGACCCATGGGATACGGATTATGTTGACCAGGAGGTTCTGTATTCAAGCCTTGTGACTCAAAGTCACCTTCTTCTTCCCCTCCGGTACCCGATTTCTTTTTTTCTTCCTTGTCATCATCGCCGAAAATTTCTCCGAGAGCTTTAATTACTCCCTTTGTAATTTTTGCACCCTTCTCAATTCCCTCTGCGATTTTATCCGCATCCTGAGCATTGCTGTAAGGAATGGAGAAAAACAGAATAAAAAATGAAAAAACTAAGATAATAGGGAAAGACTTTGAGTCCATTATATTATTCATTTTTTAATCCTCCTTATACACAGGAATCAACAGCACACAATCCTAAAATTTTTTAAAAATTCATGTTAATAAGTTTTACAAGAATTGTGCCAAGGGCATTGGGTTTGAAGTGATAACGGAGAAAGATAGTAAAATAAGCTAGTTAGGTTCTTTCTGGTTAGTAACTAATTGATTTACAGATACAATATTGTGTAGGACTAGTGTCAAGGATCTTTACATAGGGCTATTCAAGATAGGTTTGGAACTATTGATAATAAAAGAGTTGAGAGTCATGTAAACTTTATGGACATAATGTCTATCTATTTGACATCTTTAATCCCCTATCTATCTTGCCCAGTCTATTCTATGTTTCTTAGTAATAAAGATTCTGATCAGCCGTCCAGAATTGGCGTACCTCAAACAGGATCAGACAACATCATATTAAGAATAAACGGGCGATATAGAGGTATTCTGCCATTGTCAGCACACGATCTCGACCCGGTAGTAGCGATGTCCTCGCCGTACCCGGTATGTCTCAAAGTCTTGCCGGTCGATAGTAAAGACCTTATTAGTTTTCAATACCTCCGCAGCGACGATGAGGGAAGCATCTGCAAAATCCATCGGGTGATCCGCGTACTTGTCCATCAACTCAAATCCACGCTGCACCCGGGTATAATCCATGAACCAAATGAACAAGCCGCCTTTGAGGATAAAGTCTCTTAGCCGATCCGCTCCGTAGCTCCCCAGCGGAAATTATGTGAAAAGCCTCTGTGAGAACTGGAATAGTAGTATAAAGCGGCTCCCTGATCGTCTTAAGTACACTCTTACAGCATTCGTGCAATGCATCTTTTGGATCAAATAGCGCAATAAGAGGACCCGTGTCTACAAGAATCATCGTTTGAGCTTCTTCTTAATTGCCCCCTTCACCCCGAGGCGGGTTTGGGTAGAAGGCCCTATAGCATAGCCCCCCGGCCCCAGATCTAGTTCTCGGTAAATGTCATAGAGCGTTCTCTCAACTTGCCGGGAAATTTCGTCCTGAAGCACCAGGAGTCCCTTCTTGAGCGCTGCGGATATAGATAGACCTGTCGCCTGGATGATCTCTTGAAGGAGTTTTTCGGTCTCATCATCTAAACGGACAGTACGCGTACCCATTGTCACTACCCAAAAATAAAGGTATTACACAAAGTTACATAAAGCTTTATCCGTCAAATGAAATATTTTATTAAGAAACCAATATCATCTCATAGATTACTTCTCTGGTTAACCTTCCTTTAACCCCAAGATTAATGTTCCCGTGGAAATTGGTTAGATTCGAATCCGATTAAGTATTTCCACGAACCGTAACCCTTACGGAAATAATGTCCATCTATTTGACATTTTTAATCCCCAATCCACCTTGCCCAATCCATCTTATGTTTCTTGAGAATACTCACTAAGTTCCTATCTGCGGTCCAGAATTGGCAGTTTTGTTCCTCGGCTAAGGCCAAATAGAAAGCGTCGTATGCGGTCGGCAATCTCAAGCCACCTGAGATTTCCCATGCCCTATCGACCAATTTCGGAGATAAGATCAATTCTATTCTGCCCCGCCTGATTTGATCTAGTGCCAAGAAACCCTCTTCCCAAGAGATGATTTGTCTATGTACCTTATTTCTTAGAGTAGAGGTAACCTCGAATATAAACAATGTGGGAGCAATAAGCTTAAATCCTTTTGATATCCAATCATAAAGAAGCTCCAGAGCCCAGTCTGTATGTTTCTCCGGTAATACCCACTTAAGAGCCAGGCTCGCATCGATACAGATTCTATCCGATGGATTACTCACTGAGAATTCTTCCTTCCCTGAGGCTCCTTATTGTCTCGGATGAATCTTCAAGTAAGACACCGTGGTGACTTTCCTTTATCTTTTGACTCAGTCTTCGGCATTTATCGACCCAGGCAAGCCTGCTTGTCGAGGCCTTTGATTTCACTTCATCTATTGGACGAAATAACTCCTTAACCTCCTCGGCTGAGACGCGAACAACCCTGCCAATCTTTACTGCCTTCAGCCTTCCCTCTCTTATATGCCTTCTTACCGTTGCCTTACTGATCTTAAGCCGCTTTGCCACTTCCTCTACAGTTAAAAGTTCCTCCATTTTGCCAACTCCTTATTTATATTTGCAATTCAGTTACTATGAGTGTGCATAACTATACAATAATAGTCAACAATTTTCATCAGTATTCTGGGTAATCACAATTTGACATTGTAATATCACGATCTTACAATATTATGGTGAGGTGAAAATATGGGAGCAACAACCTTAAGACTTCCTGAGGAAAAATTAAGATTACTCAGGGCAATAGCGGGATACGAGAATAGACCTTTAAGCAAGATCTTTGAGGAACTGGTTGATGGCTACATAGAAAGGCATAAAGAAACCCTTGAGCTGTTGAGAATACCGGGATTCTTAGAGGAATCCAAAGAAGGACTAGAAGATATAAGAAAGGGCGGCGGAAAAACCATTAATGAGTTGGACGATTAAAGTATCTTCCAATGCAGAGAAATATCACAACAAACTGGATAAGAAACTCAAACAAAGAATAAAAGAAGCCCTGGTGAATTTGTCGAAATATGAGAAGCCTTTAGAACATCCCCATGTAACAGACCTAACCGGTGATTTAAAGGATTTCTACAGATTAAGAGTAGGCGATTACAGAATAATTTTTGGATTGATCAAAGAATCAAAAATCATCGCCGTTGTAAACATATTCCCAAGGGGCGATGCATACAGATAATCACTGTAACATTAGTATGCTCAATTTGATATTTCACTAAACCTTCTATATCGAAACTACTTCCCGATTGTGCATATCATCATCCACGAATAGATGTATGGTTAGGCGTCGAGGAGTAACCGTTTCCGATACTTCTCGCACAAAAGAGCTTTTTTGCTCGATACTTTCAATAATTCTTTCCGTTATATTGATGTTCGCTGCTTTCGCAACTACTGTTTGGTCCGACTGTACCAAAAGAATAACTAGAGTTATCGGATATGCTTCGAGGTCGTCTTTTGATTCAATTTTCGTATCCCTCAAGAAACCGGGATTATTTGCCTCTACTATACTAAGAACCTCAACCAGTGATAAATCATTCATCTGCCAACCTCCTAACCTTCAAATTTCTATCCTCTCCCCTGAAAGGAAGGTTTCCTTTATCCACCTGAAAAACGAAATAGGGTTTTGACTATACGGACCAGAACCACCATGAAATTTTATGTGCGCTAAATAAAACCCTCTTTTTAGTATCTTCTTCTTGGCTTCTGGTAGGCTC
>DATMAT010000016.1 GCA_035559815.1 Thermodesulfobacteriota bacterium | reverse complement strand
CGACTCCTACAGAAGTCTTCACAGTCGTGCACCTTTCTTGTCCCTGGCTATGCTCTTATTCCTTCTTTCCCTGGGGGGCATTCCATTTGTGGTAGGATTCTGGGCAAAGCTCTACATATTCCTGGCAGCCGCCGAGGCAGGCTATATCTTTGTAGTTTTCCTTGGCGCCCTTTTGACCGTCGTAGCCCTTTTCTACTATCTCAACGTTGCCCGCAAGATGTATATTGAGGAGAGTCCCGGAGAAAGAAGCTCCATATCCCTACCGTTTGATTTATCCATTAGCATCGGTGTTTCCGCCGTGGCGGTGGTACTTCTCGGCCTTTATCCAAAGGGAGTTGTTTGGATAGCGGTAAGGGCGATCTCCACCTTGGGACAATATAATTCGATGATTCCCTGACTAGGATCATGCCGACCGCTTTCGACCGAGATCACCTGGCGGATTTTCCTCTCTTTGGCCACAGCCGATTGCTACAAAAATGTAGCGCTCACTGTGGCACGCTTTTCAAACCGTTTTCAAGGTATTAAAGATGTATACGTATTTTTACTGCCCAGAATACGGTATTTACCTGATTGAACCTTTGATTTAACTCCGATAAGTGTGTAGTTAGAGTTCAAACAAGGTTGTATGTAACTGTAGATGAAACTTTATTCTCTAGAACTTGAAATGGGGTTGATGAAATGGCTTTTATCGAGGTAAATCTTTCTAGACCGGGGAGAAGGAAGATTAACGATATGGGTAGACCCGTGGCTTCCCTCATACTCTTGTCGAATGAGAGGGGAATCAAATGTGAGGTTAGGCCGCCAGTATTGGTAATCGAGGGGGATATGGGAATTCTCCTAGAGATTCTGTATGAACTGGATAATGATTCGTTCAGAAAAATATCAAATAGAGTCTCGATCACCGTCGAGTCCGACGAGATTTTTATAAGTTTCTATCCAGGCTAGACTGAAACCATCTTAGTTTTATTATACTAGACTCTCAGTCTAAATATCTCCGAAAAGAAACTGCAATATGGACAAGGCTACAATACCGGCCGTTTCCGTTCTCAGTATTCTTGGGCCTAGACCTATGGGTGTAAATCCCTCCTCTATGGCTAATTTGACTTCATTCTCTGAGAAGCCCCCCTCGGGGCCGAATAATAGTGTAATATCATCAATAGGTTGGATAGTATTCTTCATGTTATTTATTAATCTAGTCTCAGCCTTTTCATAAAACATAAGTTTTAATTTGCTGTTATTATTAAATTTAATTGCAGCATCGAAAGTTAGCGGCGTAAGAATTTTAGGCGCTTTAACCCTACCACATTGCTTTATAGATTCGTTAGCTATCCTCTGCCATCTTTGAATTTTACGTGACTCCCTTATCTGTGACCTCTCCGTGATCACCGGTATTATTGTTCTTACCCCCAACTCGGTGGATTTCTCCACTATCCAATCCATCTTGTCTCCTTTGGGAATACCTTGGAGGAGGGTTATATTGAGCCCGGACTCCGTTTTCACATCCCTTGATTCCCGTATTAGGACTTTAACCTCTCTCTTATTGATTTCTGTAATTTTTCCTTCATATTCGACCCCGCCTTCCTCGAAGAGAACTACGTCGTTGCCCGGTCTCAGTCTCAGGACATTAACTATATGACGATAGTCAGGACCGGTTATGGTGGCTGTTTCGTTTTTTATTTGGCCTGGGGTTATAGGAAATCTAGGCATAACGCTTTGAGTTAGTGGATAAAAGATACCCTAGTGACTCAAACATTCTTTGATTATTTATCTGTAAATGTCAAGATTAGATGGTGTTAAAATAATGAAACTTTTGTCTTTGCCATTCGTATAATTATGGTGAAGACGGTAAACAAATTTAGAGAGCGCTCGGTGTTCAGACTGAAAAGTAAAGAAGAGCTGGCGGATGAGGAGGCTATGAAAAGGTTCCAGGAAGGCGATGCCGAGGCTTTCGATATTCTTCTTCAGCGTCATAGTTCGGGGGTTTTGAGGTTTATATCCAAGATGGTAAAAACCGGCAGCCCGCACGCTGAGGACTTACTCCAAGATGTTTTTATGAAGGTAATACAGAATAGGAAAAGCTATGATTCCAAACTGAAGTTTACCACCTGGCTTTATAGCCTCGCCCGGAATCGCTGTATAGATTATTTGAGGGGGGAAACGCATAGAAGCCATTCCTCTCTAAACACCTCTTTCTTTTCCGAAAAGCAAGATGATAGAGCGACCATGCTGGATGTGGTCAGAACTGCGGAGAGAAACCAAGAAGAAAAAGCCATGGATAACGAGATTCGAACTTTACTCAGCAGAGGTATCGACGATTTGAGGGAAGAATTCAAAGAGGTTTTCTTACTCAGGGAAGTAGAAGGATTGTCCCTCGCGGAGATTTCGGAGATTACGGAAGCTCCTTTGAGTACGGTGAAGAGCCGTCTCAGGTATGCTTATAAAAACCTAAGGGATATTTTTGTTAAGGCAGGTTATTCCCGGTATAGACAAAGGGCTCAAGAGGTTTGAAACAAACATGGATTGTAAGAGTTTCGACAAGGTTTTAGTAGATTTTGTGGAAGGAGAACTCGACCGCTCGGAGACGGAAGCAGCATTGAATCATCTTGCTGCATGTCCCTATTGTTCCCGGGATGTGGAAGAGTACAAGGAAATTAAACGAATACTGGAGGATGAAAATCCAATGAAAGCCTCCCCGGAGCTACTGGCCAGAATATCGGCAGCGGCCAGGGGAGAATTAGCCAAGGAGAGACAGTCTTTCTGGAAGAAATGGTTTTATTCACCCATCTTGGTTCCGGTTTTGAGCTCGGCATTAGCCCTTTTTATATGGGTTTCTTACGGACAAAAAAGTTTAGACCTGTTCTCTAGTGGAAGAGATATTTATCCCACTGAAGTTGTAGCGAAGAAACTGCCAGCGCCGGAAGAATCGTTTTTATCTGCCGGTAAAGAGGAAGTGCAAAAAGACTCTCGACCCGAGCAAACTGAGGTATTGCGAAGGTTATCACCTGCTTCTCCGCCGATTTTCGAGAAGAGAGTAGAAAATCAGACATCTTCACCGGGATCAGCTCCATTCATGGCTAAGTCCTCCATCGAGGCCACGAAGGAAGAAGATGAGGCTTCTCAGTATGACGTTCCATTCTCTAGTGAGTCTGAATCTGAGAGTGGAATTGCGAAAGAAGGACCTGGAACCAATGAGGAGTCGCCGAGGGATGATCTGCTGGCAGGGGGAAGCGTTCAGGACGAGCGGGAATTAAGAACAACTGAGGGAAAAAGTAAAAAATCTGACCCGGCCTCTTACCAGGAATATCAATACTACGCTCTATTAAACCTGGCGTTGAAACAGCAGAATGAGGGTGATTGTGAACAGGCTATAAAAACTAATGAAGAGCTTCTGAAAACATCTCCGTTACCTCCCGGCCCGGTACAGGCTAAGGCTTATCTTTCCCTGGCCGAGTGCTACGAGAGAGAGGGCAATTGGGTTGAGGCTATCAGCAACTATAATAATCTCCAGAGGGTTTCTCCGGAGCAGTCTACATACGCTAAGAATAAGATAGCGAGCATACTGCAGAAAAGTTATCTTCCTAGGTCGAGAGAAGCTTCCGAGCCCGGGTCCAGTGAAGAAAGTCAGGAGACGAGGTGACTTATTAATGATCACTTCGTGCTATTGAATATCATCGTTACTCCCGAAGAGTTTAGGAGAATGGAAATCCGCAGTCTGTCATTTCCGTGGAGCTTGTCCTCGCGTACGCGGGAATTCCTACCGATTTGTCATTCCCGTGGAAACGGGAATCCATTTATAGAGACGCAAAATGTTGCGTCTCTACTTAATCAACACCTGCTTGACTCAAATAGATGTTCAGTTTAAATTTACTATGGCTCCGGTCAGAAAAATAACTAATCTCACCTAAAATCAAACCAAATCCGGCGTAGCTCAGTCGGCAGAGCGAGTGGCTGTTAACCACTGGGTCGGGGGTTCGAATCCCTCCGCCGGAGCCAATAATATCAAGGTCTTACATGCCACCATCAAGACTCGACCCCTTGTTGTTCACCACCGGGTTCACCAAATGAGTTGAAATTTGCTAATTTTTCCACTGCATCGGTTAGTGAGTCTCCGGGATGAAAATACTGCATAGTGGTTTTAATATCGGCATGGCCTAGTATCTCCTTGACCGCTACGATGTTAGCCCCGCTCTCGGCCATACGGGTAGCCGCCGTATGTCTCAGATCGTGAAATCTAAGCCCCTTAATACTAGCCCTCTTTCAAGCCATACCGAAAGCTCTCTTGAGTGTACTTGAGTTGTTAGATGTATATAGGCACTTTACTAACTATTATGATAAAATTGGTCTATAATTTTACTGGAGATTCAGTAAGAGCTTAAATTGTTCTGCACTAGATAGGGTCAAAAGGGACGAGGAAAATAAACAAAACGGGGTGACAAATGCCCCAAGTCCTGAGCAGCTTAGCGGAGAGATATACTACCAATTTTATACGATTTCAGCCCATCCTAACATCCGTTCAAATAAGGTATATGAATAAAAATATGCTAAGTAGATAAAATGGGTTGGAGTATTGTAACTATGTATGGCAAGGTCAAAAATATCACTGGCATCTAAAAAGGAGGTCTGGAGGCATGAATAAATTGCATGGTATTAGTTTACTGATTTCTATTACGTTATTAGCCTATAGTTGCATGAGTGCGGCCCAGCATCAACAGAGCTTGCCCTCGACTCAAGAACGTGAGACCACGGTTGGGATAGTTCAAAGAGAAATTCGTAAGGGCATGTCTCAAGCCGACGTTGCTACTGCGTTAGGCTCCCCCAATATAGTAACAAGAGATAGTTATGGCAAAGAAACTTGGATATACGATAAAATCGCATCCGAAGTTTCATACTCACAAGATGCGGGCGGTACGGGTTTAATCATTAACCTTTTTGGAGGTTATTCTAGACAGGCGGGTGCTGCAAGTAGAACCGAAAGAACCTTAACCGTAGTGATTAAGTTCGATGAGAACAATCTAGTTGATACATTTTCTTATCACGCAAGTAAGTTTTAGTTTTTAAAGAAAACTCAATGAGGGGGAAGGATGCTATGACAAGTTATAATGTGTTGTTTTTGTTATCCCTGGGTTTTCTCCTTTCTTGTATGGGAGCACCCAAAGTTGATACTACAAAAACTCAACTTCAGATAAGGGAATTTCAAACCAGGGCTTATGATACAACCGATATAAAAATGGTCTTGAAGGCAGTAGCCAATGTGCTTCAGGATGACGGTTATATTATTAGGGATGCCGAGGTTGAGCTTGGAATCATAAATGCTGTCAAGGAGGCCGACATAGAAAGTGGTGGCGAAAAGTTCTTGGCTATTCTATTTTTAGGTGTTAATGCAAGATGGAAAAAGAATATGATAATTGAGTCTACTATTAATGTAAGCGAATTCGGGAAACAAACACGGGTAAGAGCCAACTTTGTGGCTAAAGCACATGATAATAGGGGCGACGTGATCTATGTCCAACAAGTGGAAGACGAGCAATTTTACAAGGACTTCTTCGCAAAGGTAGACAAGGGAATATTCATTCAAAAGGAACAATTATAGGGGGTAAAAAGCAATGTCTAAATCAACCCGAAACAGCGGTAAGCCGTGGACAAAAGATGACATCAACCAGTTAAAAAGATTCGCCAAGGAAAACACGCCCACTAGGGTTATCGGACTTGAGCTTGGGCGAACCGAAGATGCCGTGAGAAGGAAGGCATAAGACGAAGATATCTCTCTAAAACCCACAAATCAGTCTCCCTACAATCGAAGGAAAAAATAGTTGCTCATCCCGTTACTGGGAAAGACAAGTATCTTATTGTAGGGATTTAAAGTTAATCTTTGGGAGGCTTTTTAAAGATGGGAAAATGCGGAGTATGTGGTGCAATATTGAACGAGCCTGATAACACTCCGATAGATGAGCGCAAACCATGTCCAACTTGTAGTTCAAAGTCACGTTCTTATGGTGAAACAAATCTTGTCGTTGAGATGGAGGCGCACACCAAAATCAAAGGCACAGTTCGCAACAAAGATAAGTCGAAAAAACCGTTAATGGAATTCAAATCTGGCGATGATCTTACCCATAAAACTGGAAAATGGTCAGACCGGAAAATGACCTTAGACTATGAGAAGGATGAGTATGAGGAATTAATTACGGACAAGGAGACTGGTGAGGTTATTCATCATTGCAAAGAGCCTTTGAGTAAACATAGAGGTCATGGTTCGGCAAAGAAAAAGAAAACTGAGTAGTCAGGACTTTTGGGTCAAAATATGTTTGGGTCAAAATACCGACTTTTTGTGCAAAACCTCCTAAATCTTTTGGTCTGAGTATAACAGGTGGTCTACTTTTCTCTTCTTTCCTTGACACTGCTTTTTCTCTGTGGGCTTTATTTTCGGCTTGTCGTTTATCGGTTTCATCTTTTAAACTATCTTGAATTGAAAGTATGGTTATTCCTATAATTGCAAGAATAGCAAAAACTCTAACTAGGGTACCGCAACCCATTCCCTTTCTAAAAGGAGAAAAGGAGATGCAACCCTCTTTTCTTGGATGGAACGGGAATCCACGGTAGGAACACGCCACGGCGTGTTCCTACATACTGAAAGAACCCTTGATGAATGGAGTTTTCCTTTCCCACTGAGTACCTCGATGAGGTTAGTGT
>DATMAT010000015.1 GCA_035559815.1 Thermodesulfobacteriota bacterium | reverse complement strand
AGTTCCGTTCTACGTTCGAGTGGTCATTGTCAAACCTGGTGGCCATGTTGAGGTATAACCTGTTTACATACAGAGACTTATGGGAGTGGATCGATAATCCTTTTGAAATACCACCCATAGTGCCTGATGCTGAACAACTTTATTTTAAGGGTATATGATTTGGACAGCATATGCAGAGTAAACAGACAAAAGAGGGGTAACCTGGTTTTGAAAAGGAGGTTTTATCTGTCTAAAAGCCTTGTTTTACGGGGATGGATTTCTTGATACCTGATTATTTTGGACAGCAGTGAAGCGACACCTTTATTCAATAATATAAGTGTGACCAGTACAGATTCAATTTTTCGATAGTGCATAACGAGGCTTGCCGTTGCGAGGAACACATTCGCTATGTTCAGGATAAACTCCGGGAGAAATCAAAAGAAAGATTCCTCGTTTCACTCGGAATGACAGGGAGAGTAGCAGATTGTGGAAACAGTCTAATGAAGTAATCTAAATACGAGATTGCCACGCCGCCAAAAGGCGGCGGCTCGCAATGACAACTAACAACTATTCTTGAATACACTGTTACTTGACATAATTGATATGACTTATCGATTCGGGCAGATTTTCCCAATATAATAATTGAGTATAAAGAAAGAGTGTTATGATTTTCGATGAATCGACAGGAGGATAAACCATGAAGGTTTTTGAGATAAAACAAGCAGCGGGCATTGACTCACTCGATTTAGTTGAACGACCAAATCCTAAGCCGGGATATGGACAGGTACTGGTGAGGATTAAAGCCGTATCGCTCAACTACCGTGATTTGCTGGTGGTCAAAGGAGCATATAGCCGAAATCTCCCGTCCGGTCTTATTCCTTGCTCAGACGGTGCGGGCGAGGTCGTCGAAGTTGGAGACGGCGTTTCACGGGTTAAACCGGGAGACCGGGTGGCTGGCACCTTCTTTCAGACCTGGATATCTGGAGGGTTAGACGAGAGCAAAGCGAAATCGGCTCTGGGCGGTGCAATAGACGGTGTGCTTGCGGAGTATGTTTTGTTCAATCAAGATGGATTGGTACACATCCCCGAGCATCTGTCCTACGAAGAGGGAGCGACATTACCTTGCGCCGCGGTTACGGCATGGAACGGGCTTGTTACCTCGGGTGGCATGAAGCCCGGCGATACGGTGCTGGTGATGGGCACGGGAGGGGTTTCCATCTTTGCGCTACAATTCGCCAAGATTTCTGGTGCAAGGGTGATTGCCACATCCAGCAGCGACGAAAAGCTGGAACGGGTCAAACAGATGGGGGCATCGGACGGTATTAATTACAAATCCGTGCCGGACTGGGAAAAGAGGGTATGGGAATTAACCAGCAAAGTGGGAGTCGACCATGTGGTAGAGGTAGGTGGGGCTGGAACATTGGCTAAATCGCTACGGGCTGTGCGTATAGGCGGTCATATCAGCTTAATTGGGGTGCTTTCCGGGGCAGGAGAAGCCAACCCCTTGCCGGCGGTGATGAAAAACGTTCGTATACAGGGAATCTATGTGGGTTCTCGCGACATGTTCGAGGCGATGAATAGCGCAATCTCCTTGCATCAACTTCATCCGGTGATTGACCGGGTTTTTCCGTTTGAGGGGGCTAAGGAAGCGTTTAGCTACATGGAAAGTGGTGCGCACTTTGGCAAAGTGGTTATTCGACTCTGATATAATAAAAATATCCCAATGAAAAAACAAGGAGGTAATCATGAAACGAAAAGCCTCGGCAGTATGGAAAGGTGACCTTAAGAGCGGTAAAGGAACTATCTCCACCGATAGCGGTGTTTTATCCAATACTCAATATTCCTTCAGCACCCGCTTTGAGGATGGAATCGGTACCAATCCGGAAGAACTAATAGCCGCGGCCCATGCCGGTTGTTTCTCGATGGCTTTATCCGCACAACTGGGCAATGCCGGTATGGTCGCCGAAAGCATAAACACCACCGCTACGCTCACTATGGAAAAGCTGGACGCGGGCTGGACGGTAACCGCAGTTCATCTTGACGTAACCGCAAGGATTCCGGGTGCAGACCATACGGCCTTTGAAACAGCAGCCAAAAACGCTAAAGAAGGGTGTCCGATTTCACGCCTTTTGAATGCGAAGATCACGATGGAGGCAAAGTTGCAAGGTTGAGTGCTCAATAGAAGTTAGAAGGTAGCAAAGAGAGTTCAATCTCCGTACCCGGCCCTATGACCTCGTGTACCATGCTTATTTTTTACCAAGGAATTCTCAGGAATTTTTTCGCCTGTAGCTATAATCTGGAAGATAACATCGAAACTGCTCTATAGAATTATAATTCACAATAATTTCAAGAAATATTTTGTGAGGAGGTATCTCATGAGCAAGCTAACCATGACCAGGGAGGAGATTTACGACTTCTTACAAGAGCCACGGCTTTGCTATGTGGCTACGCTCACCAAGACCGGGCATCCACATGTTACTCCCATTTGGTGCTATTATGACGGCCGGTATTTCTATATGACTTTGATGGATGGAAATCCGAAGAGCCGTTCTCTCAGCAGGGACCCGAGAATAAGCATAGCGGTAAGCAGCGATAGCCTTCCGTACAAGGCGGTGGTTGTCCATGGCACTGCGGAGTTGATTCGCGGAGATGTTCGTCCGTTTATCCGCGATATTGCTAAAAAATATGCGGGCGATGGACAAGCCGACTCGATCACGGACATGCTCATGAAGAATCCGCAGGTAGTAATCAAAGTGACTCCCAATCGAATTTATTCCTGGGACCAGTCTAAGGGGACATTCGACGAGGTTGCCGCCGCAGAGAAGACAGGCATTGACCTTCGCATATTGTAGACATTAGGCTAACAACCAGGGTGTATTTGGCATTGACCGGAGTAGCGCGTTTCAAATGCATGACGATAAAGATAATTATAAAAAAATTGAGGAGAAGGAGTGGAAGAATGGTATGCAATTGGTTTTTAGCTTTCTTTATTTCGATTTTATTTTTGATCTTGTCCTCGGCGATGGCCGAGGAAACCGTCATTATCAAGGAGTGGGATGTTCCCACGGTAAATGCTTTTCCTCATGACCCAGCGGTTTCGCCGGACGGCTCACTCTGGTATACAGGAATGGGGGCAAATAATCTGGGGCGGCTGGATATTAAGACCGGACAAATAAAAGAATATCCGCTAAAGACGGCAGATTCAGGCCCGCACGGTCTGGTGTCCGATAAAGAGGGAAACATCTGGTTCACCGCAAATTACCGGGGTTACATCGGGAAGCTCAATCCGAAAACAGGCGAAGTAACCGAGTATCCCATGCCCGGTCCCGACGCCAGCGACCCACACACCCTGATCTTCGACCAGAAAGGCATACTGTGGTTCACCGTACAGCGGGGGAATTTTGTGGGGCGCTTAGACCCGAAGACTGGAGAAATCAAACTCAAACAGTCGCCCACGCCTAACTCTCGACCATACGGGATTGTCGTAAACTCTGAAGGCGTTCCGTTCTTTTGCCAGTTGGGTACAAACAAGATTGGGAAGATTAATCCGGACACCATGGAGATCACCGAGTACTTGCTTCCGGAAGGCGCCAGGCCTAGACGGCTGGATATTACCCCAGACGGTACGGTCTATTACACCGACTATGCTCGTGGGTATTTAGGCCGGCTCGACCCAAAGACGGGTAAAGTAGAAGAGTGGGCCTCTCCAGGTGGTCCTCAATCTCGCCCCTATGGTATTGCCGCAACACTGGACGGGATGGTTTGGTACAGTGAATCCGGTGTGAGCCCAAACACTATTGTCCGGTTTGACCCCAAAACGCAATCGTTTTCCACATGGACTATTCCATCCGGCGGGGGAGTGGTTCGTCACATGGTGGCGACTCCTCAGGGCAATTTATACCTGGCCGGCAGCGGGGTGAACAAAGTTGGCATTATCGAACTTCGCCGCTAGCGGTTTAAATCCACGTCCGGTGATAAGGGTTCAAATAAATATTGGATTCCTGCTAAATCTTGTGCCCGCGTGTACTAAGCGGGTAACGTGCGGAAATGGTGATCTTTTCATGTCATGCCCGAATGCTCCCCGCTAAAGCTTGTATCCGAAAGTATTAATCGGATAACATGTGGGGACAGGTTTAATCGGGCATCCATAAAGTATTTAATCATTCCCTTTATTGAAAAGAATTGAATCCAAATTTCAGGTTAAAGCATCTTTGTTGTATTGTAGTATGTCATTGATGGTGATCTCTGGACGTTCAGCAAGAATTTGAAAGACAAATGCATAAAGCTTCGGTAAACTTTATACAATTTCCTAAAACAGGAGGTTATTCATGAGCAAGTTAATAATCGCAATAGCAGTTGCCATAGGTTTAACTTTTGGGAGCGTTTCTTTTTCCGCCTTGACCGGAATAACTAAGGATGCCATGGCCTGTAAGGACAAGGGATCATCCAAAGATAAGGGTGAGGATAAGGGCCAAGAGGCATAAATATTTTCTGGATCGGTTGTTTCAATGTTTTGAACTCAAGCTAAATTTTGGCCCTAAATCCATCTTCCTTTGAGCGAGAGAGGCTCTCTAAGCATCTAACAAGGGGGCTTCTCTCTTTAGTAAATATCGAGCGAGTCGGAATAACAAAAACTAGCTGATTGTTTAGTAACGAGGGATTCGCATAAGCAACCAGTTAGCTGGTTTACTTACCAGAGTTTGTTTGAGGAGTAGTACAAGATTAGTTATTTTAGTCCGATTATTTAGCAATCAAAACATACATGGAAAAGTTAATAGAACTGTTTGGCCTTGATAGGGATTTTACCAAAGCGGAATTGGACCAGGCATACAGGGATTTGGTGCAGGTATGGCATCCGGACAGATATTCATACAATCCGAGGCTGCAGCGTAAGGCAGAAGAGACGCTCAAAGAAATAAATAACGCCTATAAGTTGTTAAGGGAAAGGGTTGTCAGGTCTGATACAAGTACGGTAAGAGAAGAAGCATCCCAGAGAAACGTCCATCCTCAACACGAAGAAACTTGCCATGGACCTAATGAGCAAGAATGGCGTGAAAAAAGTACTGGATATACAAAAAGGTCATCATTAGTCTCCCTGAGAAGCATCTTCCATCCGACAGACTTTTCTAAGACGAGCGAAATTGCTTTTTGCCATGCACTCAAATTGGCGGTTATTATCGGAGGACGGCTTAGCACTTTACACGTAGCTCCGAAGAGAGACGACGCCCACTTCTTCGAGTTCCCGGAGGTGCGGCACACACTAGAGCGGTGGGGGATATTGCCTGAAGGAAGTTCTAAAGAGGATGTGACGGAAAAAGTAGGCATTCGTGTGGAGAAAATTATTAAAGTCCATGAGGACCCAATTCATTCAATTCTGCATTTTCTCGAACACAGCCAAACTGACCTCATAGTGCTTGCTACTCATCAGTCCAGGGAGCCCGCAGGCTGGCTCAGGAAATCGATGGCCATGCCCATTGCGCTCGGGTCGGGCGAGATGACATTATTCGTTCCGGACGGGGTTGACGGATTCGTGTCGGCCAAAAACGGCACAGTCAGTTTGAAACGGGTGCTGATTCCGATTGATAAACATCCCAGTCCACAACTTGCGGTAAACGCCGCCTCCGCGTTGGTTGATGCTCTCGGCTGTGAACATTGCTTATTTTTGCTCGTTCATGTAGGGGACCGTAGTGAAATGCCCGCAGTCAATATTCCCAGGAGAGAGGGTTGGCAATGGGAGAAAGTTATGCGGCGTGGTGATGTGGTAAAAGAGATCCTTCATGTGGGGAATGAGTATTCCGCAGACCTCATAGTGATGACGGCGCACGGCCATGAAGGGTTTCTGGATGTGTTTCGCGGAAGCACTACGGAGCGAGTTTTACGAGGTGCTCGTTGCCCATTACTCGCTATTCCCGCGTTGAGAAAAAGGTCATAAAAGAGGAGCCATAACAAAATCTTTTCACTTATCAGTTAGGGTTGAAAATATGATAGCAAGCAAACTTTCCTATGACGTGGTGAAATTTCTAGCAGATGAAGTGGGTCTTTTCTCCGAGATGGACGAAGAGGAGATAAGCTGCGAAATCAATGGGGATATTATTGAGCTAAAGCAGGGAGAAATGCTATTTAGCGAAGGGGACGAGGCAAGATACTTTTTCGTCATTTTAGAAGGAACGATACAAGCATACAGGGTGATTAACGGGCAGAAACTGCCCATCACCAACTTTGCCAAAGGGATGACCGGCGGAGAGGTGCCATTGCTGGCGGGAACCCCTCACCTGGCAAACGGCGTGGCGTTGACAGACGCAAAGCTTCTCCTTTTAAGCGAGGAATTTTTTTGGTCCATGATCGGGAACTGCGGTACGGTGAGAAAAAAAATACTCGCCGACATGGCCGAGAGAATGCAACAGCTTCAGTTGCTCTCCTATCAAAGGGAGAAGCTTATTTCGCTAGGGACCATGGCAGCCGGTTTGGCACACGAGCTTAATAATCCCGCTTCTGCGGCAAGAAGAACGGCGGAGAATCTTACCAAAACTTTACAGGAGTTCGACATACACTCCTCAGAAATGCTCAAGTGGGTGATGCTCAGGGATGATGTTAATAAAGATGGGTTTCCTTTTCAGTCCTTGGTGGACATCCTCCGAATCGATAGAGTTAAATTGGATTCTCTGGAGAAAAGCGATTTAGAGGATGAGTTGGCGAATTGGTTACAGGAGTACGGTGTTGAGGATCCCTGGAATGTTGCGTCCACTTTGGTCTCGGTAGGGTATACCAAGGAGAACCTGGCCGATTTCTTTCTAAAAAAGGTAGTAGCGGAGCATATCGCCAATGGATTGAACTGGCTTTATAAGGACGTGGAGATGCGCCTTTTATCGAGTGAATTAAAGCAGAGCACGACCAGGATATCCGAGCTGGTTACGGCCATGAAATCATATTCCTACATGGACCAAGTGCTGGAAAAGTCGAAAATTGACCTTCACGAGGGCATCGATAATACGGTGATCATACTGGGACATAAGTTGAAGAAGAAGAAAATCAAGCTGATTAAGGAATACGGGGAAAATATTCCTAAAATATCGGCGTATGGAAGCGAGTTAAACCAGGTGTGGACAAACTTGATAGACAACGCGATTGACGTCTTACCTCATGAAGGCACCATAACTATCAGGACATACCTCGAACAAAACGACCATGACATGGTTGCCGTGGAGGTCATAGACAACGGTCCCGGAATACCCAGGGAAATTCAGCACCGGATATTCGAGCCTTTTTTCACTACCAAAAGGGTTGGTGAGGGCACGGGCCTGGGCTTGGAGATTTCTAACCGGATTGTGGTCAACCAACACCGAGGCTCTATCAACCTGTTCTCCGAGCCGGGATTTACCAGATTTAAAGTTACTTTGCCCGTTGATCTGTAAATTTTAGCCACAGAGCAGACGGAGAGAAAAAAGAGAAAGAACAAAAATTTAATTTGTTTCCTCTGTGCCCTCCGTGGCCAACATTTTTATAATCCGGAATAAGAAAGGTTAAGTCATGAAGAAGCCAATAATATTCACCATAGATGATGACCCTCAAGTATTAAGAGCTATAGAGAGAGACCTGAGAAGGTCCTATAGCAAAGACTACCGGGTGTTGAGCGCGGGGTCAGGGCCGGAGGCGCTCGAAAGCGTCAAGCAATTGAAGCTGAGGAATGAGACCGTGGCCATGTTTATTTCCGACCAGCGGATGCCGGATATGGAAGGGGTTGTCTTCCTGGCGGCGACTAAAGAGTATTATCCGGATGCGAAGAGAACCCTCCTCACCGCTTACTCCGATATCGATGCCGCCATAAAAGCGATAAACGATGTTCAGCTCGATTATTATCTGATGAAACCCTGGGACCCGCCCGAGGAGAAGCTTTATCCAGTCCTTAACGACCTACTGGATGACTGGCTCAATGTATTTAAACCGGAGTTCGAAGGGATCAAAGTGGTAGGTTATCAATGGTCTCCCCACTCTCACGCCATTAAGGATTTTCTTGCCGGAAATCTAATCCCCTATTTATGGCTTGATGTCGAGACTAACGATAAGGCAAAAGAACTCTTGACCCTTAGCGGAATCGACAGCAAAGACCTTCCGGCGGTCTTCTTCGAGGACGGTTCTTATCTGATAAATCCCAGCCCCTTGTCTCTGGCCGGTAAAATCGGATTAAGAGCGCAGGCGTCGGATACATTGTATGACGTGGTGATAATAGGGGCAGGCCCAGCCGGGTTAGCCGCCTCGGTTTACGGGGCTTCGGAGGGGTTAAAGACGCTGCTGGTGGAGAGAAAAGCTCCGGGCGGACAGGCCGGAACCAGCTCAAGGATCGAAAATTATCTGGGCTTCCCCTCTGGCCTCAGCGGCTCTGAGCTTACCAGAAGGGCCATATCTCAAGCGATGCGTTTCGGTGCAGAATTTCTCTCCCCTCAAGAGGTATCCGATATTACGCTAAAGGATAAATACAAGATAGTCACGCTATCTGATGGCAGCGAGGTTAAAACGCTTAGCGTCATCATTGCCACCGGAGTGAATTACCGGCATCACCCGGCCAAAGGGATTAACGATTTTACCGGAGCCGGTGTTTACTATGGAGCAGCGAATACAGAGGCCCACGCTTGCAGAAACTCAGATGTGTACATAATAGGCGGGGGGAATTCAGCCGGCCAGGCGGCGATGTATCTATCAAAGTTTGCCCGCCAGGTTCACATTTTGATACGGGGTTTTTCCTTGTCTTCGACCATGTCCCAATATCTGATCGACCAGGTCAACAAGACCGAGAACATCGAGGTCCATAGCAAAAAAATAGTGGTGGAGGCAACCGGCGACGGGAAATTGGAAGAGTTAATTATCGAAGACCTTGATACAAAGGAAAAGATGAATGTGAAAGCCCGGTCGTTATTCATATTTATCGGAGCCAGGCCCTACACCGATTGGATCAAGCTCGACATCATCAAGAACACCGGAGGGTTCATAGAGACAGGCAGAGACCTTAATAATTATGAAAATTTCAAAAAGGTCTGGAAACTGGAACGCCAGCCGTTCTTGCTGGAATCAAACATTCCGGGAATCTTCGCTGCTGGAGACGTAAGAGCGGGGGCGATGAACCGGATTGCCTCGGCGGTGGGGGAGGGCTCCATGGCGATTAAATTCGTGCATGAGTATCTCTCTGAGCTATAGGTCTATATGAATAGAAGCGGGTCATTGCGAGGAGCGCATTCGCTATGCTCAGTGTAAACTCAGCGACGAAGCAATCTAAATGATATCCCTGCTGAACATTAAGCAATAAGAGGAAACAGATTTTATGTCACAACCGAACGAAACATGCAAACACCTGAGTAATTTCCATTTGATCCTTCCTAAAAAACGGGTGTGCGAAAGGTGTATCAAGATGAAAGACACCTGGGTGCATCTCCGGGTTTGCCAGACCTGCGGTGAGGTGAATTGTTGCGACTCCTCGAAGAACAAGCATGCCACCAAACATTTCCACGAAACCGGGCATGAGGTGGTCATATCCGCAGAGCCCGGAGAGAAATGGGCATGGTGTTACAAGGATGAGGTCTTTGTCGAGTATTGAATGGATACTCGATGATCCCCCGGTTTAACCGGGGGACTAGTATGGAAATAAGTTAGGATGTCGAGAAGATGTCATTCCCACGAAGCTTGTCCTCGCGTATGCGGGGAGTGGGAATCCAGTCTTTAATTATGGATCCCCGATAAAAGAATTCGGGGATGACAGACGGAATGTATGCCGGATTAAGACGCCGGTAAAGAAAACGAGATGTATTCCAACTACTGAAAATCGATTGTATCCAAATCGAAAAGTGAAGAAGTTTCGTATATTATTCACTACGCCTTCTTTGGGTTAGAAGAAAGACCATAAGAGAAAGAGAAAAGGATTTAAGCCTGATAATCAATGCATATGCTACGAGGTTATGTGAGAACAGGAGAAAAGTAATTTAATGTTAAATAGCGAAGTAATAACGGCCGGAGCAGTGCCGCCTTTTTTGGCCGAAGTGGCCGCCTTTATCGCCGTAAGCTCGATCATTGCCTACATCTGCTTCCGTTTAGGACTCGTTCCCATCGTCGGATTTCTGGTTGCCGGTGTCTTGATCGGTCCAAACGGACTTGGTTTTGTCAAGAACCAGGAATTGGTGGATGCCACGGCGGAGATCGGGGTCATATTATTACTCTTCACTATAGGAATAGAGTTCAGTCTGGAGAAGCTGGAGAAGATCAAGAATCTGATTTTCGTGGGCGGTGGACTACAGGTTCTATTATCGACGTTAGCGGTAGCCGGGTTGCTGCTGGTATTCGGCGTGGATTGGAAAGCCGGTGTATTCACCGGGTTTCTAATTACCTTAAGTTCGACTGCAATTGTCCTCAAGCTCCTCACCGACCGGGGCGAGACCAACTCCGTACCGGGTCAAATAAGCCTGGGGCTTCTGATATTTCAGGATTTGGCCGTCATAGTCATGGTACTTTTAGTGCCCATGCTCGGCGGCCGGGGCGGTACGGCTGGAGGTATTGGGATGGCCCTGGGAAAGGCAGCATTAATAATTGCCGTTGTGTTATTTTTTGCCCGGAGGTTGATGCCGAAGGTCCTGGAGGCTGTAGCGCGCACCTGTTCTCAGGAACTCTTCCTTTTGACTGTGATCGCCATTTGCTTCGGTACTGCCTATCTCACCAGCCTGGCCGGGGTGAGCGTTTCGCTGGGCGCATTCCTCGCCGGTCTTCTGGTCAGCGAAAGCCGTTTCAGCCAGCACGCCTTCAGTGAAATACTCCCTTTACAGATACTTTTCAGCGCCACCTTTTTCGTCTCGGTAGGGATGCTGCTCAACCTGGAGTTTCTGGTAGAGAACCTGCCGTTTGTGCTCGGCGCAGTGGCACTGGTTCTTGTAATTAAAGTGATAACGACTGGAGCTAGCGTGTTTGCCCTGGGCTATAAGCTGCCCGTCGTTGCCGCATCCGGGCTTATGCTGGCACAGGTGGGCGAGTTCTCGTTTGTATTGGAACGCGCCGGACGTGAGGTGAATCTCTTCCCGGCAGGTATGGCCGAGGGAGGCTCTCAGACATTCATTGCCGCCACGGTGATACTGATGGTGTTAACCCCGCTTCTCGCTCAGGTTGGAATGGGGCTTTCCCGCCGTATTGAGTCACGCGTAATGAAAACCGAAATGGCTGACGAAACGTTGGAGCCCTTATTGGAAGTATATCCGCATTTAGAGAATCATGTGATTGTAGCCGGCTACGGACAGGCCGCAAGGAAGCTGGTGAGGGTTCTACACGGCTCGGGTATTCCCTACATCATCACCACGCTCAGTCCGATAGGTGCGAATGAAGCCGAGGCGGAAGGTCTTCCGGTTTTAAGAGGCGATGCGAGCAGGTTACACACCCTGACCCTTGCCGGAATAGAGCGGGCTAAGATGCTGGTTATAGCCGACGATGACCCGGCTATGGCGCATCGAATCGCTTCGGTAGCCAGAAACTTCAACCCGACTCTGCAAATCGTGGTGAGAACTCGTTACCTTGCCGATGTCGAGTCGTTAACCAAAGCGGGTGCAGACCGGGTGGTGCTTGAAGAGCTGGAAAGCATCGTTCAACTTTTAGCGGGAATACTGCGCGATTATCAAATTACTGCTGAAGAAATCGAATCCCACGTAGAGGCTGTGCGTAGCGGCGGTTATGCAGCGCTTCGAGGACCAATAACAGATGGAACACCAGTGGTGGTCTGCGACGGCTTGGACCAAAGCTGTCTTGACACGCGCACCGTAACAGTTAGAAGTGGCGCATCCATCTCTGGTCAATCGATTGCCTCACTGAAACTGGGGGAGGAATATGGAATCAGGATTCAGGAGATACGCCGGGATGGGATGTCTATGAGTGACCCCCGATCGGACCTAGTGGTACAGCCGGGAGACGAGCTGGTGCTTTCCGGTTCCGCTCGAGCCTTCGCCAAGGTTGCACCTCTTTTTCGCACCGAGGTATCCGGGGAGGTCAAACAGGCTACGCTTGCTCCATCGTCGAGTTTGGACAGGTACGGCATAGACCTAGAGCAGGTCGTTGAGCTAAAGATGAATTCCAATTCAACGAACTGTTCCCACCTGGACCGAGTACACACAGTTACCCCCAGCGCCAAGGGCTGTGAAGACTGCTTGAGAATAGGGGACGACTGGGTTCATCTGCGTATTTGCATGACCTGCGGACACGTGGGTTGCTGCGATGACTCCAAGAACAAGCACGCCACTAAACACTATCATGATACGGATCATCCGATCATCAAGTCTTTAGAACCAGGCGAAGACTGGGCCTGGTGCTACCCGGATGAGATATTGCTTTAATTAGCCATAGCCTTTATTTTTCGACTATTGCTGTAATGGATACTCATCTGGGATTCCATGCTCAGCACAAGAAATAAACGCTATTTAGTGGTCTTAATGGTTTAAAGAAAAGGCAGTTAACCGGATAAACTTTGTTGAATATCAAAAGTTATTATCAGTAAAAGCTGACTAAAACCATTCACAAAAATACATCAATTTGATTTCCCTTGAATTGGTGGCTTATAATTAGACATGATAAAGGAGGTGGCGGTATGAAGAGTTTCGCTAATGTCACTAGTAAAGTCAGTTTGATTAATCCTTCTTTCTTTGTTCTGATTGTAGGCTTTCTGATATTTTATAGTCCAGTCCGTGCACAGGAAGATTCTTCCGGTGCTAATGTTCTATTTATCCTGGATGGTTCGGGCAGCATGGCCGGCCAGGTCGAAGGAAAAATCAAGATGAACGTAGCAAAGGAAGTGATGGTGAATTTGATAGAGGAGCTGCCCGACGACGTGAACGTAGGACTGGAAGTATATGGACATAGAAGTAAAGGGGATTGTGATGATATCGAGCTCTTAGTGCCTGTAGGGAAAGCGGATAAGGCGACTTTGATTAAACAAATCAATTCAATACAGCCCAAGGGAAAAACGCCTATTTCAAAGTCGATTGAAATGGCCGGTGAACAACTGCAGGCCATGGAAGAGGAGACTACGGTAGTTCTGGTCAGCGATGGGGAAGAAACCTGCGAAGGAGACCCCTGTGCTTTAGTCAAATCTTTAAAGGAAAAAGGAATCAAAGTGAAAGTGCATGTAGTAGGGTTCGATGTCGGGGATAAGGAGAAGAAGCAGTTGAGTTGTATTGCGGAGGCTGGGGAAGGAAAATACTTTACGGCGAAGAACTCTAATCAGTTAAAAGAGGCTTTAGCAGAAGTTAAAGAAGAGGTTATACAAAAAGTAGAGGGGCCTAAGATGGCGACTCTGCCGAAAGGCGGGGACAGGATAGAGACTGCTGTACCGATTTCTGTCGGCGATTATCTTTTGGATCGGGACATACCCAAGGATACCCGGGAGTATTTCGCGGTTAAGGTAATGGCCGGGCAGACCTTGGCCGTGGGGTTTCGGACACCGGATATTTCTCATCCTTACGCCGGGGCGGCGATTTATAGCGATGATAAGAATCTCCTTGTTGACGAAGTAATCATCGGCGACTCAAGCACTTTGAAAACAGTCGGCTGGACAACTAATTCGAATAAGGACGAGTATACGTTCTATATCGGTGTGGGGAACACCTACAATAAAAACGCAAAAGGATCGACCTACTACATCTCGGTCAAGGATAACTTTGACCTTAACTCTTCGACCGACACGGCGGACTCCTTCGATAATGCGCTCCAGATAGAGCCGGGAGCGTTTAACGGATTCCTGGCGGGTGATTGGGGAGACGACAGAAAGGACTTTTATTCCATTCCCTTGAAGGCGGAACAAAAGATTAGCCTCAAGGTTACACCGCCGTCCGACGTTGGTTACACCGTGTCCATCTGGGACCAGGACCGGGTAAAGGTAGCGGAGAAAACATCCGCAAACCCCGGCGCTATCGCCCGCATTTCCTGGACGGCTCCAGAAGAACAGGAAGTAGTATATCTTTTGGTCGAGCCTAGCGCTGTTCCTAAGGAATCTACGAGCATTACCTATACGATGGATGTCAAAGTGGAGTAGTTGATTTATAAGCGTTCAGAATATTCTTGAGAAAGGCATTCTCAAGCAAAGTATTGTTGTTGAAAAGGAGTATTAGCTAGTCGGAAATGACCAAGAAGGAGATTAGAAAATTTTTGCTGCACGGCACCAGGACCGGAAAGCTGGCGACGGTGAGAAAGGACGGCCGCCCGCACGTAGTTCCAATCTGGTTTGACCTGGATGGAGAAGCAATTGTATTTACTACCGGCGGCGAGTCGGTTAAGGCAAGGAACATGAAGCGCGACCCGCGCGTCTGTATCTGCGTCGACGACGAGACACCGCCCTTTTCCTTTGTTCAAGTTGAAGGGGTAGCCTCATTTAGCGAGGATCTCAAAGAGATGCTTCACTGGGCGACTAGAATAGGAGGCAGATACATGGGTGCAGACCAGGCTGAAGCCTTTGGTAAACGGAATGCCGTTCCCGGCGAACTGCTCGTACGGGTTTCTCCGACTAAGATTATTGGCTGGAAGGATGTTGCCGCCTGGTAGTGACTTCGAATAACCGAACAATACAAGTGGAGACGGAGACTAGATTTTTCTTGTCAACTTAATGGCTAAAATTAAGGGCGTATTACTTTACATTTCACTCTTTTACCTCACTGTTTATATACCTCTGGGATTGATGGTCTACTTTCCCCAGTGGTATGAACTGAATTGTAACTGGCACAACCGTTGTGAAATACTGGGCTACGATAGGTCTTTGAAGGCAATTGATGAGCTAACCGATTTTTTCTGGCACCGGGGTAAGCTGGCAACCCGCTGGACACTTAAAGAAAAACTTCATCTGGCCGAGGTGCGGGGCATGTTCGACAAGATGTTTTTTGGTGTGCTCGTTTCAGTTGCCCTTCTATTCTGGACATTCGACCGTAAGCGTGTGCCGCGTTATGCATTTGCCAACGGGGTGATTATCCTATCACTCATATTAATCTTGCCCTTTTTTACGCGTTTCTGGGTAGAGATATTCCATCCATTACTTTTTGATAACGATCTCTGGAAAAATAATCCGTTAGACGTCTCTTGGTACATCATGCCCCGTCAGTTTTTCAAATTCTCTACAGTGTTTCTTATCACCGTGTGTTTTTTGATTAACGTAACGCTGTGGTTTGTCTTCCGTGAGAGGAGAAGTAATTAATAATTGGGGCGAAGGAAATCAAGGCTGAGCTTTATGTCTTTCGTCATTCCTACGTAAGTGGGAATCCAGTTTTTCAGAGAATGGATCCCGGATAAAAGAATTCGGAGACGACAAACATAATGGTACCCTATTGATCCCCCGGTTTAACCGGTAGTAGGGCAAGACAAAACGTAGGAACGCATGTATGCGTTCCCTACAAAAATTCTCATCGGAGCGAAGTAAAACGTAAGTGTAATCACTGTTGCTTTTTGTCTAAAGGAGGCAAGACCCAAGCCGCTTTACTTGAAAACGGCGACATATTCGTACATCAACCAGAAGTGAGAGAAACTTCCAAGCATGGTAAAAATATGGAATATCTCGTGGGAGCCTAAAAAGTTGGGCCATGGATTGGGTTTTTCTTTTAAATAAATCAGTGCCCCAACCGTATAAAAAACTCCGCCCGAAAATAACCATACCAGAGCCCAGGGCTGAAGGGCTTTGCTTATGGGGTAAATAGCAGCCAAAGCGACCCAACCCATCAGTATGTAAAGCAAAGTGGAAACCCATTTAGGAAGATGGAACCAGAACAATTTGAGCAAAATGCCCAGCAGGGCCAGCGACCATATGGTTATGAGCAGACCCCATCCCCACGCCCCCTTTAGCGCAATTAGGCATACCGGTGTGTAGGTGGCGGCGATAAAAATATAAATCATTTTATGGTCGATTTTTTGAAGCCTTTTTATCCCCTTTTCGGATAGGGGCAGCAGGTGGTAGATGGTACTCGAGATATACACTAAAATCATACCCACCCCGAAAATCGAGAAGGTTATGATATGTAACGGCTTGACCGGGTCAATCGATTTGGATATTAGTAGAACCAGGCCCACTGCGGATAGAATTGCCGCAATGAGATGGGTCACTCCGCTTACCGGTTCGCTTATAGTTCTAGTCATCGGCCATCGCTCCAGAAAGATAAGAGCCTAAAAACTCAAACATGGTTACGCTATGATTGAAAGCCAATCCGTTTAGATTCCTTGACGTTTGTTCGGAGTGACTTGATGAATTACTCCTCGGAAACCATCCTTCGATCGGACTCAGGATGAGCGGATACTCATCCGCTGAAAAAGCTTTATAAAATGAAGAATACCCGTTCATTCTGAGCTAAGTCGAAGAATGAACTCCTCTTCTCACACGGAGTTTATTCCTTCGCCTCAATTTATCCGATCACATTCGATACACTCAGTGTAAAGTCCGCCGAAAAACTCAGGACATGGATTGGAATAACACCTTTTGTCCAATTGCTTCAATATAGAGTCTACCCCTTCGGCAAGCTCGGGCAGGCTCTGAGTAAAATCGAAAGACTCCTCGCAATGAAATATCATCACGTTCGGCACCTGGGAATTGGACACTAATAGTAATCCGTAAATTACTCTTGTCCAGTGTCTTTAGAGAAGAAATATAGTGTGTTTCAAGTGGGGCTTGGCCATGTATTGATTATACTCATAAAATCGTCTACAATTGAACCCTAATTATCAAGGTTTTCCGACTATACTGTAAATAGAAGGAAAAGTGAGGACGGAGGAAAAATGAAGTTATTACTGATTAACCCTAGATTCCCTGAAAGCTTCTGGAGTTTTAAATGGGCCGTTGATACGGTTATGCCCGGCGATATAAGGACGATAAACCCACCTTTGGGCTTGGCTACATTAGCCGCACTTAGCCCTGAGGATTGGGAAGTTGAGATCGTCGACGAAAACATAGAATCTATTCCCCTCCATCCGGAAGCGGACATCATCGGGATTTGTGGGATGGGCGTACAGTTCAAGAGACAAAGAGAGCTTTTAACCTTCTATAAAAATCAGGGTTACTACGTCGTGGCCGGCGGAAGCTATGCCTCGCTTTGCCCGGAGTATTATGAAACACTTGCCGACACCGTGGTTGCCGGCGAGGCAGAGTATATATGGAGAGAATTCTGTAAGGATTTTGAGCGGGGTAGGCCTAAGAGACTGTACCATGAAACGGGTGAGGTTTCGCTCGAAGATTCGCCCGTGCCCCGTTTTGACCTATTAAGGCTGGACAAGTACCAGGCGGTGAGCTTGCAGTTTTCGAGGGGGTGTCCTTTCCGCTGTGAATTTTGCGACATTATCATCATGTTTGGGCGCAAACCCCGAACCAAATCTTTTGAGCAGGTGGGCAGGGAGTTAGATGAGTTGAGAAGGCTAAACATCAGAAACGTATTCTTCGTGGATGACAACTTAATCGGTAACAAACCTGTTGCCAAGAAGCTCATGGCCTATCTCCGTGATTATCAAAAAGAGCATAACTATGACTTTCTCTTCGGAACGGAGGCTTCGTTAAACATGGCCCAGGATGACGAGCTACTCAGGCTTTTCCGGGAGGCCAATTTCGGTTGGGTCTTCATAGGAATCGAGTCTCCGGATGAGGGGAGTCTGAAAGAAACCTTGAAGTTCCAGAACACCCGCCAGGATATTCTCACTTCTATTAGACATATTTATTCTTACGGCATCGAGGTTCTAGCCGGATTTATCGTAGGGTTCGATAACGATACGGTTCGCACCTTCGACCTCCAGTATAACTTCATCAACCAATCCGGAATCCAGGCGGCGATGATCGGGCTTTTGACTGCTGTTCCCAAAACCCCACTTTACGACAGATTAGAAAAAGAGGGGAGGCTCATGCCCGACGCCACCAGCTCCACCGATAATACCAAGCTTAGGACTAACGTCATACCTAAGCAAATGAGCTATGAGGAGATGGTGAACGGTTATCGTGACCTTTATTGCCGGTTGCTTAAAGACCGGACAATCGCCGACCGGATTATAAATAAAACCCGTTATCTCAAAGACCCGATTTACCGGAATGTTTATCCTTTCCGTACTCAGTTAAAGTCCTTGGCTAAGTTCATATTCAGGGGAGTAATTCCCGGAGGTCCTAAGCGTATTTATCACTTCCTCCGTTCTATACCCTATTCGAGGCCAAACCAGCTCCACGTGGTGATTCAAGATTGGGTGGTCGGCGTTGCTATGAAGGATTATGTTGACCGCCATTTTATTCAGGAGTTCGACAAGACCAATACGCTGGCCGACAAATACCGGGGACTAATCGAAGAAGCTTTTCAGCGCTATCTCCATGGAGGGGTTTTGGAGGTATCTCTTAAACAGGTGAAGAACACCGCGGCCAACCTTTCTATTTCCATCAAGGGATTCCTGGACCATGATTTCTTCAACCGAGCCGCCAACCATCTAGAGGAGGTTTTAAAAAACACTACTTCTTCCGTCACCCTCCGCATAGAAGAGTTCCACGAGCCTCATCTGGTGCATTTGAACCGCCTGCTCAATAGGCTCTCTCGTTATGGCGACAGGATTTACATCTCCGTTCATGAAAAACTGAGGGATAGAGTTAATATTGACTCCTCGGTTTTCAACCTGGTTCTGGAAGCTTAGAAGAAGTTTTCTGTTGATTCGCTGTCTCATAGTGGCTAATAACTTACCCTCGCTTTTCATTAAGAAGCTTTTTGGCTTTAAGGAACGCAGGTCATTCAGCTGTGTTCTCACATTGATAGGAGATGAGAGCTCTGTATATACAAAGTGAGAGAGTGACCGTACTAAAATAAAACGTTCATGAGGAGGATGTTGTGCGTAACAAAGCTATCCGTAACACCCTTATCTTTATCTGGTCCTTGGCCTTAATGTTCTTACAGCTAGGATGTCGCTCTGATGAAAGTATGATTAATTCAACCAAAGAGGAACAGATTGAACGAGGTAAGTATTTGGTGCTTTATGGCGGATGCAGCGATTGCCATTCCCCGAAGGTCCTAACCCCCAACGGTCCAATGCCGGATGAATCGCGTCTTTTGTCTGGCCATCCCGAGGGCTCTAAGCTTTCGGATTTTGATTTGAGCCTGGTTGAGAGCGGCAAGTGGGTCTTCTTCACCAGCGACCTGACCGCTACTGTCGGCCCCTGGGGAGCGACGTTTGCAGTAAATCTTACACCAGACGAGCAGACCGGTATCGGCCTATGGACGGAGGAAATATTCATTAACGCTATGCGCACCGGAAAGCATATGGGCGAGGGTACTCCCATTCTTCCGCCGATGCCCTGGCGGAATTTATCTCATCTGACCGATGATGACCTGAAGTCCATTTTTGCCTATCTCAGGACGTTGAAGCCGATAAAAAACGAGGTGCCCGTTGCTGTGCCGCTCTCTCAATTAAAGGTCCAGTGAACTTTGCTAGACAACTGTGAAAATCTTCGTTGCCGGGGCTACCGGCGTTCTTGGAAGAAGGCTCATATACCATTTTAGGAATCGAGGTCATTCGGTCATTGGCCTGGTGCGGAGTCAAAAGGGCCAAGAAATCGTTAATTCCTTGGGCGGCGAGAGCTGTTGGGGAGACCTTTTTGATGCCGATTCACTGGCCAACGCTGCGGATGGGTCTGACGTGGTTATTCACGCGGCCACTTCCATCCCGGTGAAGTCGAGAATATCTCCAAAAGACTTTAAGATGAACGACCTAATCCGTCGTGACGGCACGCGTGCATTGACCTACTGTGCGGCAAAGATTGGGGCAAAGCTATACATACAACAGAGCATTGTATGGGTAGCCCGACCCTCGGACGGTTCATTCTTCGACGAAGATTCACCAGCTAATCCTAGCCCGCTCATCCAATCCGCACTCGATGGTGAGAAAATTGCTCGCGAAGCGGGAGAACATTTTGATTTTACCGTGTCGGTGCTCCGGTGCGGGTGGTTTTACGGTGCAGATGCGGCTCACACCAGGGTACTTGGAGACGGGCTTCTTAAGCGGCGATTCCCAATCATCGGCAGCGGCGAAGCAATCCTATCCTGTCTTCATCTTGATGATGCGGCCAGTGCTTTTGTGAAGGCCTCAGAGACAAATCAAACCGGGATATGGCATGTAGTTGACGAGCAGCCCGTAACCGTGGCTGAACTTCTTACCTACTTTGCTGAACTGCTCGGTGCTCCTACTCCGCGTCGGGTTCCGGTTTGGCTTGCGCGTCTACTTGCCGGCCGTCATGCAGTTGATTTTTTTACGTCCTCGACCCGAACCTCAAACGCTCGATTTTGTCGCGAATTCGGATGGACACCGCGCTATCCGAGTTATAGGGAAGGATTGGGCCAGGTTGTTGAGTTATGGAAGTCGGAAGGGTTTCTTGATATGAGGGGTTAGATTGATTCCACGACTTGCACATCTTGCGCCATTCGGGTTGTGTGCGCTAAGGAAGTCGATTAGAATATTTTTTCAAAATTTAAACCAGTACTATGATAAGCTTTATATACTTTTTGTTAGCGGCGATATTTGAGATAGCGGGTTGCTACACATTATGGATGTGGCTTAGACTAAACCGAAGTGCGGTTTGGGTTTTACCAGGCATAATTAGTTTGATCCTTTTTGCCTTTATGCTAACGAGAGTGGAAGCTGCATTTGCCGGAAGAGCCTACGCGGCCTATGGAGGTGTCTATATAGTTGCATCTCTGGTTTGGCTGAATGCGGTGGAGCAGACTAGACCCCAAGCTTCCGACTTACTCGGAGCACTTGTATGCATCATCGGTGCGGTAGTAATTCTGCTCGGCCCGCGTTTACATGGTTTCTAGAAGTTGATTTCAAGAACACTTGATAAAACTATTTGTCCCCGACGAAGAAGTAATTACGTTAGATTCTGAGTGATGATATGAGATTAGATTTGAAAAGATATTTCGCCGAGTTTATCGGGACCTTCGGCCTGGTATTTGCCGGGACGGGCGCAATTATCATAAACGAGGTAAGCGGGGGCGCCATATCTCACGCCGGTATAGCAGCTACCTTCGGGCTGGTAGTGATGGCTATGATATATGCTATAGGGGATATCTCCGGCGCTCATATAAATCCCGCTGTGACCTTCGGATTTTGGGTTTCCGGCCGCCTTCCGATGCGGGAAGTAATGCCGTACATTACCAGCCAAGTCGGAGGGGCTGTACTGGCGAGCCTATTTCTTCGGCTGCTCTTCCCGGAGCATCAGGGTTTAGGTGCGACCATGCCTGCCGGGTCATCTGCTCAAACTTTCATCCTGGAGATTATCTTAACCTTCTTTCTCATGTTCGTAGTAATAAACGTTTCTACCGGGGCAAAAGAGAAGGGATTAATGGCTGGTGTAGCAATAGGGGCGGTGGTGGCGCTCGAAGCGATGTTTGCCGGGCCGATTACCGGAGCTTCGATGAATCCCGCTCGCTCGATAGCACCGGCTTTGTTGACGCTCAACCTGGGCGAAGTATGGATATATATTTTAGCCCCAGTTGTTGGCGCCTATCTGGGGATTTTAGGTTGCAGATGTGTGCAGGAGAAGGGATGTTGTAATGGAGTGGAGGAGCAATGCCGATGAAGCGTGTCTTATTTGTATGTGTAGAGAATTCATGCCGAAGTCAAATCGCTGAGGCCTTTTCCAAAATTCACGGTGAAGGAGTGGTAGAGGCTTATAGTGCCGGTTCTCGCCCTTCCGGGAAGGTTAATCCTAGAGCGATAGAATTCATGCGTGAGCTTGGCTATGACCTTACCGGTCATGCGTCTAAATCCCTTAACGATATCCCGGACATAGAATACGATATGGCAGTGACGATGGGCTGCGGAGACGAATGCCCGTTTGTCCGGGCAAAGGAGCGAGAGGATTGGGACATACCCGACCCAAAGGAATTGCCGCCGGAAGAGTTTCGAAAGGTTCGTGATTTGATAGAGGCGAAGGTGAAAGGGCTCATAACCAAGTTGGAAAAGGACTAAAAATATCCATTCGAAAGTTTAATTTGTTTGGGGTTGGAGACTAGTGCTCTGTAAAGTAAATTACAGTTGAGTTACCGTTCATGGTTCGACGGGCTCACCATGAACGGCTAGCCTTTAATTCCGTTCACCCTGAGCATAGTCGAAGGGTGTACTTATAGAGGTAAGCGCAATCAAATTTAAGTTATGGAGTGCCGGGTTTTATTTTTATAGCTTTATTTAGATCATAATTCGTCTAAAAGCTATGACCTCTACAGAAAAGATTTGGAAAGAATATCACGATAATCTTAGGCGTTTTATTCAAGCGCGTGTTTCCGATAAATCAGTAGCGGATGACATTCTCCAGGAGGTGTTCGTGAAGATCCATTCCGGACTCAACACTCTTAAAGATGGCACCCGCTTGCAAAGCTGGCTATACCAGATAGCCCGAAACACCATTGTCGACTACTACCGCAGTCTAAGACCGACAGAGGAGCTTCCCGAGAATGTCTATATTTCTGAGACTGAGGATGGCAAAGTGCTTTCAGAACTGGCTGACTGTATGCGTCCGATGATTGATGAGCTTCCACAGTCTTACCGTCAAGCTATTATCTTGTCTGAAATCGAAGGATTGACCCAAAAGCAGATTTCTGAGAAGTTGGGATTGTCCTTGCCCGGAGCCAAATCCAGGGTACAGAGAGGAAAATTAAAACTAAAAGAAATGTTGCTCGATTGTTGCCATTTCGAATTTGATCGTCGCGGGGGAGTTGTCGAATTTAATCCGAAAAGAGGCCGTTGCAATAAATGTTAAAAAATCCTCTCCAATCTTTGCATCCTTTTTGATACTGCTCCGTCTATATAGTTGTGGTTGATCCATAAGGATAAGACTCAATAAAATTAGGAGGCATAGAATGAGTAAGCTTGAACACGACGAAATTCGCCGGGAGGTTCGTAAGCAGTACGGCAAGGTTGCAGTATCCGAAGTTTCTGGTTGCGAGTGCAATAAAACCTGGTGTTGTGATGCGGGAGCCAATGCTGACTTGGAAGATTATTCGGCCGTCCTTGGTTATTCGAAGGAAGACATCGCTCTGGTCCCGGAGGGGGCCAATATGGGTTTGGGCTGCGGCAATCCCCAGGCTATTGCCTCGCTGAGAAAGGGCGAGACGGTTTTAGACCTGGGAAGCGGAGGAGGCTTTGACTGCTTCCTGGCTGCTCGACAGGTCGGTGATTCGGGGCTTGTTATCGGGGTGGACATGACCCCGGAGATGGTCAGCAAGGCCAGGCAGAACGCAGCCAAGGGAGGTTTTGAGAACGTGGAATTCCGGCTTGGTGAGATTGAAAACCTACCGGTGGCCGATAATTCCGTCGATGTAATTATATCAAACTGCGTGATAAATCTCTCTCCGGACAAGCAAAGGGTTTTTAACGAAGCGTTTCGGGTTCTCAAGTCCGGAGGGCGTTTGGCTGTATCGGACATAGTGGCCACTGCTTCTCTACCTGAAGAGGTCAAAAAGGATATGGCTTTATATACCGCGTGTATGGCCGGCGCATCCTTGATTGAGGATGTAGAAAAAATGCTGAAGAACGCCGGTTTTGTTGAGATAAAAGTGAAGCCAAAAAATGAAAGTAGAGAATTTATCCAGGAATGGGCACCCGGAACGAAAGTTGAGGACTATGTGGTGTCTGCCACTATCGAGGCGGTCAAGCCTTAAGCTCAGAGCTTGTCCTGGGTATATTTCATTCACCCTGTGTAAACTCTAACGTAGGGTCCACAAGGCAAGAGGAGTTCATACTTTGACTTCTCCCCTTCGACAAAACTGGACAGGCTAGACTCGGAATAAACGTGTTTATTATCAGTTCTTACCAGCGGATATACACCCGCTCATCCAGTCTAATCGAAGGATGAATTTAAAACGTAAGGTGTTTGCCCTTCTACTGTTTCACCCTTCGTCTTCGCTCAGGATAAATTCCGTGAGGGAGCATGTGAGGAATCTTTCTTTAGATTTCTCCCAGCGAAGCGACAGTAGGGATAGTCAACGTTGACATTAGAGTGGTAACTCTGCGGTAAGTAAGATGAATTCACGAATTTAAAATACTTAACATCAAAATTGATTTAGAATGCTTTCATTGTATACTGACTTGCTAATCGTGAATGTTTTTTGCACCCCGGAATATAAATCCCCAAAATGTAAACATTAAAAATCTCCAAAAGATAGTGGAAGGCTTTAGGTTTTTAGGGGAAAGCCCATGATTATAGTTCGTCCTGAAATGGAAAAGGATCGTCCCAAGGTTCGTCTGATTAACGACCTGGCCTTCGGCCGTCCAAACGAGGCAGACCTGGTTGATACTCTCAGAAAATCAGCCAAATCATACATCTCTCTAGTAGCTATCAAAGAGAGGGAAGTTGTCGGCCATATCTTTTTCAGCCCCGTCTCGATCGAATCCGAGCACGCGGTTTTCACCGCACTTGGACTGGGGCCCGTGGCCGTTCTTCCGAGATACCAGAGGCAAGGAATCGGCTCGGAGCTGGTTCAAAAAGGACTGAGAGAATGCCGGAGAATCAACCATAACATTGTCGTGGTACTGGGGCATCCTGAATATTACCCACGATTCGGTTTCGTCCCAGCCAGCCAAAAAGGGCTTCGCTGTGAGTACGACGTTCCAGACGAAGCGTTCATGGTAGCCGAGCTGGTTCCAGGTGTATTGGCTGGGCGTCAAGGTTTGGTAAAATATCACCCGGCGTTTAAAAATGTGTAAGCTTTAAAATAAATCCTAGCATAGGGACGGGAACCAGTTAAACAAAACTTATGGAGAGAAATCGAAATATGAGAAAAGTATGTGTCTTTTGCGGTGCTAATAACGGAATACGTAGCGTCTATTCGGAAGCAGCAAAAGCCATGGGAAAAGCGCTTGTTCGCCGCGGCATTGGCCTGGTTTATGGCGGAGGCAGTGTCGGGTTGATGGGGGTAATTTCAGATACGGTGAAAAAGGAGGGCGGGGAGGTTATCGGAGTTATTCCCGAAGCGCTCGTGGCGAAGGAAGTCGCCCATCAAGGACTGGAGGACCTTCGTGTCGTCGGCTCCATGCACGAACGCAAGGCTCTTATGGCTGAGCTTTCCGACGCATTCATAGCCCTTCCCGGCGGCTACGGAACGCTGGAAGAATATTGCGAAGTGTTGACCTGGGCACAGCTCGGTTTTCATCAGAAGCCCTGCGGCATACTGAATGTTGAAGGATTCTATGACCCCCTGCTATCCCTTTTTGACCATTCAGTTAAGGAGGGCTTTGTCCGTCCGATCTATCGTTCTCTGGTGCTGGTGGAGAAGGAGCCGGATCGCTTGCTGGAGATGCTCGATAGCTATCAACCGCCTATCCTGGACAAATGGATTGAACGGGATGAAACATGAGGATATGCCAGGGGCACGTGCATCCATTGCTCGAGTCGGCTTTGCAATTGGCTAAGCCGCTCTGGCTTCAAATATGTAACTGGAGTCAAACTGGTATGAGCATTAATGTAATCGACAACTTTGTTCGGATGTCTGATTAAATGCGACCTTGTACAACCACCCCTAATCCCCTCCTTGGTAAGGACGGGACAAAGGGGAGGTTAAAATTGTCTGGAAGGAATTACGGCTTATTTTGGTGCTTAACTCGAGAATTCTCTGTGGCTTGCCACAGTGTGTTTCTTATTCATACTCCCATCAAGGGAGGGGAAATTTTCGGATACCCTGCGGCTTGGAAGGTGGTCCATTCCTGGCGGATTTGTGAGGTTCTTTCGTGAACCGGGATTTACTGCAGAATCACCAAACGCGTTGGTTCCTTCGGTTGTCTAGGAGCTGATTCGAGAGGTTATCATCAAACCGGGGAATTATAGAATGGAGTTTTCTAAGACAGAAGAGCAATAAAGATTTCAGACGAGGTAATAGGTTATCGGAAGCGATTCGGGTGGTTCACTTAAGCGCAGTCTATCATTACCGCTAATAACTTTTTATGGACTGGGCACCATCCTCGGCGCGGGAATCTACGTGCTGATAGGAAAGGTTGCCGGGATATCCGGAATATATGCGCCGGTAGCCTTCCTAGTGGCGGCGATCATAGCATTCTTCACCGCTTTCTCTTATGCGGAGCTGTCTTCCCGATACCCACTTAGCGCGGGCGAGGCTTTATACGTGGAGAAGGCATTCTCCCGGCGCTGGTTGTCCGCAGCGGTGGGATGGTCCGTCGTGCTAACCGGCATAGTTTCGGCAGGCACTATGGTTAACGGTTTTGTGGGCTACCTGAATATTTTCATAGAATTGCCGGCATGGTTGACTATTACGGTTCTGGTAATTGGTCTCGGCGTGCTTTCGGCCTGGGGCATCAGTGAATCGGTGGGGACTGCCGCGGTGGTGACATTGGTGGAGGTCTTCGGCTTAATCCTGGTGCTGTTCATGGCTGGAGATAGCCTAAAGGAGTTTCCAAATCGCTGGCGGGAAATGGTGCCTCCGCTATCGGGGGGCGTGTGGCTTGGGATCACGCTCGGTGCATTCCTGGCGTTTTATGCATTCATCGGCTTTGAGGACATGGTCAACGTGGCGGAAGAGGTTCAAAACCCCAGCCGTAATCTACCCCTCTCCATCTTTCTCGCCCTGGGAATAGCTACCTTGCTTTATATGCTGGTTGCTTTGGTTTCCGTTCTTTCCCTTCCACTGGATTTGTTGTCGGCAAGTGATGCGCCCCTGGCCACTGTTATTGAACATAAGGGTGGTTACTCCCCTATCAGCATCGGCTTAATCAGCCTGGTAGCGGTGGTCAACGGAGCGTTGGTACAGATAATAATGGCCTCACGGGTAGTGTACGGCATGAGCTGCCAGGATATGGCGCCCGGTCTCTTTAGTAAAGTGAATAAACGAACGCAAACTCCGATAAGGGCTACTTTATTTATTACACTTATCTTGCTTGTTCTGGCGCTGTGGCTTCCATTAGTCACGCTGGCGAAAGCTACAAGCTTCATCATCCTGCTGGTTTTTGCCCTGGTGAATCTTTCTCTTTGTCTCATAAAGTTAAAACATGAAATAAACCCAAATAGTTTTGTGAACTATCCTATATTCATACCCATTCTCGGGTTTATACTATGCCTCGGGCTTTTGGTCTTGCAGGTACTATCGGGCTACGGGAGATAGTATTGCTTAGCCTATCTGACTAGGTATTTGTAACCGGTCATTCCCGCGGAACCTGTCCTCGCGTACGCGGGGAGCGGGAATCTACCGATCTGTCATTCCCGTGGAAACGGGAATCAAGTTTTTTAATTATAGATCCCCGATTAAGCTTGTCCCCGCATGTTATCCGATTAATACTTTCGGATACAAGCTTTAGCGGGGAACATTCGGGGATGACATTGAAGGAATTTCCATTTATCCGTACAGCTCCAACGGAAGTTGTCTTAAAAATTGAACCTTATTTTTTGCGCACGTCTCATTCCGTTAAGGTAAAATGTTCCAGGTATAGGCGCTGACAATAAGTGCTTTATCATAACCGGTTAAAAATTCGTATCTGTAAGGGCAATTGAGATATCTATGAATATTTCCCGGCATGACCTTAAGCAACTCCGATACGCTAAGAGTCTTCTAGAAAACCCAAGTCTCGCCGCGAAGATCACCAACTATATCGGAATGCCTATCGAGAAGGCCTTTCGTATGTTACCCCCTAGGTGGTCTGATACGGTAAACCAGGTTACAAGGATTTCACTGCAGAAGGCCCTGGATTTTGCCGTCAAGACCATCGACGATGGAGCAAGCCCCAAATACTCGAACAGGATTCACAAGATGATTGTTGCCGTTACCGGTGCGGCCGGCGGGGCTTTTGGCCTTGCGTCATTAGCAGTCGAGCTTCCCATATCGACGACGGTAATGCTCCGCTCTATTGCCGATGTGGCGCGGAGCGAAGGGGAACAAATAAAATTGCCCGAGGTAAAACTGGCCTGCCTGGAGGTATTTGCATTGGGAGGCCGTTCTAAGAAAGACGATGCAACCGAAACCGGCTATCTGGCAGTAAGAGCGGCATTGAGCCGCGCCGTTTCCGATGCTGTAGAGCATATTTCACGGCACGGCCTTGTACACCAGGGCTCGTCGGCAATCGTCCGGTTCATAGCGGAGGTGGCTAGCCGTTTCGGAATTAACGTCTCCGAGAAAGTGGCCGCCCAAGCTGTTCCTGTCCTTGGGGCAGCAGGCGGGGCCTTGATCAACACCATCTTCATAGACCACTTCCAGGATATCGCCCGCGGGCACTTTATCGTCCGAAGGCTCGAACGCAAGTACGGCGCTGAGTTGGTGAAGGAAGAGTATCTTAGGTTGTAAAATTTATTCGGTTTGATATGAAAGAACCTTCATTGTACATTGACCACCGATTTAGGGTATTCGAAGGTTCTCTATAGCAAATATAGGTTTAATCAAGTGTGTACACAGAGTCAGGATTTCTTTCTGGCTATTCTCTGGATTAACTACAATGCCTCAGAGTGAACTAAAACTGATAAAGAAATGTGCAGAATTTGTTGAACAAGAAAAGATTGAATCTCTTCCTCGTGGTCTAAGAGGAATTTACGTTCTTTATAAGCACCATAGCAAGAAGGGAAAAGACAAGTATGATGTCCTTTACATTGGAATGGCAAGGGCGGGAAGGCGAGGAGGAATTCGTGGAAGGCTTAAATCTCATCGCAGAAGAAAGGGCAATTCTTGGTCACATTTCTCGGCTTTCGAAGTTTGGGACAATATCCGTGATGAAGAGGTCACAGAGCTAGAGGGCCTTTTTCGCCATATTTATAGACGTGATACCAAGGCTAACAGCCTAAATGTCCAAAAAGCTTTCAAAAAACTTAAGAGAGTGCGAGTGAAAAATTTAGGCAAATGGAAGTAGATAAAATCTGATACTTCACATTTCTTCTTTCCAGTCTACTCCTGTTGAACTTGTCCTAATCAGCCGTCTTCTGAGATAGGAAGTAGCTTTTTAAGTTGTAAAAATGTAAGTTCCTTTGATGAATGCTACACCATCTACAAATCGTATCCAGCTCAAAAAAGACATAACCGCCCTAGGTTTTTTCTCCATAGCGTTCGGCACTATGATTGGGGTGTATCAAAGCTGGGTAGCACACCAGTCTTGCTGGTGTGGGGCATTTATTAATTAAAAGAGTAGAGACACAAATTTTGTGTCTCTACCTAAAGTTAATGTGATTTTATCCATCATTCGAACTCATATTTGTTCAAAATAAGAAATTGCTTCGCTATCGCTCGCGATAACACATCACAGTAACATCTCTTCACCCTGAGCGGAGACGAAGGGTGAATGTCGAAGGGCTATGGTTCGACTGAGTTTATTCCTTCCCCGATTAGATCGGGGACCAGATCAGGACAGGCTTTGAGCGCAGTCGAAAGGCTCACCATGAAGAAGAGGATAAAGCTCACAGTAATATCCCTTCACCATGAGTCCTTTGGCTTTCTCAGGATAAACTAAGATGAAGGGTGACCGGACCGAAGGAATAAATTTCACGACCGAAGCAACCTCATTTCTACAAACCTTTATTATTAGGACTTTCAAAGATTATTTGAACGGATATGATTTGGACAGAATCTACACAAGAAACATGAATAAATACAACCTGATTTGAAATTAGCTTTTTATCTGTCTAAAGCCTTATTTTAGAAGGATGGGTTTTTTGATTTCTGATTATTTTGGACAGCGGTGTCCGGGCAATCCCTTTAAAATTTACTCCCGTAAAAATAACCAAATTAAATTCCTCCTTAATTAATCCAAATCGAATAGTCCGAACGTATATATCTTCAGGATAAAAATAAAAGGAGGTAGGCAGGGATGTGGAATAAAGCGTCTTTTCGTATATTATCATTCCTGGCTTTAGCAGTATTGCTGGGAATCGTTTTCCTAGTACCCAAAACGGAAGCGGCAAACCACCGTGAGGCGCCTATAACGGCGTTAGACCGTACAGCAGACATCACGGACTGGTTTGCTTTTCGTAGTTACGAGCCTGGCAGAGAAAATACTTTGACAATGATTTTGGGTGTGGACCCTCTGCTAGAGCCTTCTAACGGTCCTAACTATTTTCCATTCGACCCCGAGATTGCCTATAGGCTTATTGTGGACAATAACCGGGACGCCGTGGATGATATCATTTATGAATTCCGATTTTTTACGGAAATCCGCCTGCCGGGCGTATTCACCGGCTTTGTGGGAAATCTTAATTTTGGCCCGATTCCGCCCATCACCGAGCTTTTTGGTGATGGTGATGCCGGCATTAACTTACGTCAGACCTACACGGTGGCCGTCTTGAACGGAGACGGATCTGTCGCATGTGCACCAATAAGCGTGGACACAAATGAAAATCCCCTTATTGCCGTTCCATCGAACGTCGGTCCAAAAACAATGCCTAATTATGAGGACCTGGCCGGTCAGGGCATATTTACAGTGGAGCTGTGCGACGGCACCCAGATTCGGGTATTTGCCGGGACCGTTGATGACCCATTCTATATTGACCTTGGGGGGACATTTGATTCTCTTAATACACCTGTGGTTGTGCTTCAGGGACAAGATGACGCCGACGGTATAATCGTAGGCGCTGCCAGGGATGACGTATCCGGGTTCAATGTGAATATCATTGCACTTGAAGTGCCTATCGACGCTGTTACATTGGGTGAGGGTATACCCCCAGCGGACTCTCCAAACGCGGTGATTGGTACGTACGGAGCAACCTTCCGCCCGACATTTAGAACTTTTGGTCAACCAATTCCGCCAGATGCTGAGCTAGTGCAGATTCAGCGCATGGGCAACCCTTTGATTAATGAGCTGATTATAGGCACGGGCTCGAAGGACCTATTTAGCATGAGTGAACCTCAGGATGACGCTCAGTTTGCCGACTTCTTCCTCCCCCAGCCGCTTGCGGCAACCTTGCTCAATACAGAGTTTGGGGTCAATATCCCCCCAGGGCCGCGTAATGACTTGCTGCCCCTCGTGCTGTACATTCCGCCGATTTGCGCAGGCTGTAATCCGGCAGGCGAAGGCCCGATAGCCGACCTGCTTAGGCTGAACGTTGCTTTCACAACGGACCCGCTGAATAGAAGCCGACTGGGCGCGCTTGCTGGCGATTTTGGCGGACACCCTAATGGCCGCCGCGTGTTTGATGACGTGACCGACATATTTCTACGAGTGGGAGCCGGTGTACTAAACCCCGATTTCAATGTTGCCCCTAACAACCAACTCGGAGATGGTGTTAATAGAAACGATTTCCCCGTTAATGGAAACGGCGGAGGTGGCAACAGCCAAACCAGTACTGCAGTTACCAGGCAGCAAAACCTAAACGACCTGGGATATCAGGATATATTTCCATATGTGGCTTTTGCCCAAGATGGACGCGACAGCCGTCATGTGGATCGCTTCGAGCCTTTAACATTGGGCGGCGATGAGAACGGCGGTAATGGCGGGGGTTGTGCTATTGCCGATGCCGGAACAGGGAATATGAGTAACTTGGCGAGTACTTTCGGTACTTTTCTGATTCCAGTCCTTTTCGTGTTTGTAAGAAGATTTATAAACAAAAACAACAAGAATTAAATCAACGGATACAGATATGAAATTATTTAGGGGCGGTTCACGA
>DATMAT010000014.1 GCA_035559815.1 Thermodesulfobacteriota bacterium | reverse complement strand
GCCAACTGATGTATCTGCTCATCGCTCATCCTATCCATCTTGGCCATTACTTCTTCTTTGCTAAGCCCATGGCTCTTAAGCCTCTCCGCCACTATCTTATTCTCCAGCATCCGCCGGACCTTCTCCTCATCCATCCCCCTGGACACAGCCTTACCACCTGACAGAATCATCCGTGAGCTGACCATTGCCCCTTCTACGCTCTTGGAAATGAGAGAAACCGGGGTGAAGCTGGCCAAAACGATAACTATTATCGATAATCTATAAAGTCTATTTCTCACTAGCTTCATGATTTATCCTCCTTTAGTAGAATTTTAAGAGGTACATAAAAACCTTTTTATTTCTCTTCTTTCTATGAACCTCTAAAAGACCTGGTCCCGAAGATAACAAAACTTGGTTCCATAACTCGAATTTGACAGTATTCATTTTTTTCTTTGCCGTGTTTTGTTTCCTGATATTCTCCGATTCTCTTTGCGCTCTCTGGATAACTTTTTAACTTCTTCTATGACCTCATCATAACAATGCACGCAAATGCTGTGAGATATGGATGTATCGTCCAAAGGTTCCTTTTCCCCCATGAATCTTTCGCACCAAGAGCACATAAGTAACATTATTGTTTTTCATCCCCTTTCCGGATGAGACAGATTTAACCTACTAAAAGCTATTAAGACCGCCGCGGCTTGAGGAGGAATAACCGCGGCGGCATCGAGGATACAGAGAGACCGGTAATAAAAAAGCAGGTTAATTTGTTTCCAATCTTTACATTACAGTTATTTTCATGGACTACCTGACCTGTCCTTGAGTATATTAGACCCCCTATTCTTTACTCAAGATTCATTGCTATTTGATTTGTTTATTCTCAGTCGCCTTGCTTTAGTTTTTATCAAATCCATAGTTGGTAATCAACCAGGTAATCCTTGTATTTTATCTGCGGGGACTTGGTATTTTCCATCCCATGCCCCGATTCCGGGAAATTACGGAGAAAAAGGTGAAATACGTATTCTAAATGCGGTCACTACGGATTTACTTCTCTTCAGACTTGTGGTGTATTAAAATGAATTGGGCTGAAGTTTATTTCAATAAGTATGTTGGAGACTTTATAAGATGGGAAAGCAATCGGAAGGGAATAAGTATGATATTCTGAGACAGGCTAAAGAGCTATCCGGGCCTGAAAACTCGGATGAGTTTTCCACTGTCGATGTTCCTAGACTAATACACGACCTGCGGATGCACCAAGCCGAGCTGGAGATGCAGAATGAAGAGCTTCGCCGCGTACAAATGGACCTCGAAGAATCGAGGAATAAATACGCTGACCTGTATGAGTTTGCCCCGGTCGGATATTTCACATTGGATAAAAGGACTCTGATTCTCGGAGTAAACCTCGCTGGTGCCGCATTATTGGGAGTAGAAAGAAGCTATCTAGCCAATAAACGGTTTTCTCATTACATTGCTAAAGAAAACCAAGATGCATTTTATTCTTATCGAAAACGTCTTGTTGAGACTAAATCTCCGCAGAGCTGCGAGCTAAAGATGCTAAAAAATGACAGAACGTTGTTTCATGCGGAATTGAAAGGTGTAGCCGTGTTTGATGCCTCGGATAAGCTAAGCCAGTACAGATTAGCCGTACTCGACATTACACAAAGAAAAAGGGGAGAGATAATACTCCAGGAAAATCTTGCCCGGTTATCCAAGAGAAAGCGTTACGAGTCGATCATTAGCTCCATTACTCAGAGCGTTCACCGGTCACTAGACCTGAAAGAAGTCATGGAGAATGCAGTCAAGGCACTCAGTGAGAACATCGAAGATACCGATTTTGTCTCTATTTATATGGTGGAAGGAGAAGAAGCTGTACTGATGGCGCATAAAGGGTATCCCGACCATTATTTGAAACGAGCGGGAAGAATACCTTACCAGAGAGGAACCACCTGGAAAACCATAATAGAAGGAAGGTCCAGGTATGTACCGGATGTAGACCAGGATACTGCCATAGGCCCGGCCGGGAGGGATATCGGAACAAAAAGCTATTTATCCACTCCGATTTACTCCGAAGGGAGGGCGATAGGGGCCCTCAATATAAACTCCCTCAACAAAGATGCCTTTGACGAAGAAGAGCTAGAACTGCTGGAGATAGTGGCAAGACAAATAGAGATAGCGATAAATAACGCACGCCAGGCGGAATCGCTTCGAGTAAGTAGGGAGAATTACCGACGTCTCTTTGAGAATATTCCGGTAGGGATTTATCGCACCACGCCGGATGGACGAATCCTCATGGCTAACCCGGCACTAGTGCAAATGCTAGGGTATTCCTCTTTTGATGAATTGGCCTCCCAAAACCTGGAGGATGAAAAAGCTATTATCCGGTATTCCCGGAGTCGATTTAAGGAAAACCTCGAAGCAAAGGGCGAAGTCCGGGGTTTAGAATCCGTATGGACAAGAAAAGATGGGACCACAATGCACGTTCGCGAGAACGCAAGGGCAATCAGGGCGGAAGATGGAACGGTTCTCTATTATGAAGGGACGGTGGAAGACATAACCGAGCAAAAGAAAGCGGAGGAACTACTCAACGAAAAACTAATCCAATTAGACAAGAAAAATCGTTACGAAACTATCATTAGTTCCATAACTCGTAGTGTCCATAGCTCAATTAATCTTCAGGAGGTCATGGAAAACGCCGTTGATGCCATGTTTAAAAATATAGATGATGTGGACAACATTTTTATTTCCCTGGTTGAAGGCAAAGAAGCAGTACTGAAGGCTTATAGGGGTTATCCCACCTGGTTCATCGAGCAGGTCAGAAAAATTCCATACTCGGAAGGAGCCACCTGGAATACAATCATAGAAGAAAAGTCAAGATATATTGAGGATGTAGATTTAGCTACGGTTGAAGACCCTCCTTTAAGAGAAGTACAAGCCAAGAGCTATCTATCAATGCCTATTTGCTTGAACAGCGAAACGATTGGCGTGATAAACATCGATTCTTTCAAGAAGAATGCCTTTGACCAGGAAGAATTGAAGCTGCTGGAGATCGTGGCAAGACAGATCGAAATAGCCATTAACAACGCCAAGCAGGCGGAAGCGCTAAAAAAATCCAAAGAGGAACTGGAACTAAGGGTAACGGAGCGTACGAAGGAGCTGGCCCAGTTGAACGAAAACCTGAAGAAGGAAATTGCCTGGCATAAATGGGCAGAGGATATGCTTAGTGCCAGCGAAGAGCGTTATCGGGCTTTGTATGATGAAAACCCATCCATGTACTTCACCATCAATGAGGAGTTAAAGATCCTTTCCGTCAACAAATTCGGAGCGGAACGCCTAGGGTTCTCCACCCATGAATTAATAGGGCAATCTATGCTTAACATAATCCATGAAGCCGACAAAAAGGAAGTATTGGATAGAATCAGATATTGCTTTGAAAATCATGGGGAGCTGGTTCAGTGGGAATTTCGCAAAATCAAGAAAGATCAGAGCATGATATGGATGCGAGAGTCCGCCCGCGCCGTACAGAACTTGGACGGCAGTACCGTTGCCCAGATTGTCTCCGAAGACATATCCGACCGAAAGCGTATGGAAGATGCCCTGCGTAGGCATTCCGAGATTCTGGACCTGGCCAATGATACTATCCTCATCCGTGACATCAACGATACAATCATCTACTGGAACCAGGGCGCCGAATGGCTGTACGGATGGACAAAAGAAGAGGCGGTGGGAAGAAATATCCACGAGCTTCTGCGAACGGAATTCCCAAAGCCGTTAGAGAAAATAAGAGAAACATTAGAGCGTGACGAGTATTGGGAGGGAGAACTCATACACACAAAACGTGACCGCACGACAGTCATTGTTGCCAGCCGCTGGACCCTCCAGCCAGCTACGGAAGAAAACCCTTCGGTAATCCTGGAAATCAACAACGACATCAGCGAACGCAAGCATGCAGAGGAGAAACTGCGCCGTCAGAAGGAACTGTACGAAGCAATACTGAAAGCCCAGAGCGATGTGGGAGAATGCTTCTTTATTATCGAAGATGACCGCATCATCTATGCAAATGAGGCCTGCGACCAAATCACTGGCTATTGCCCTGGAGAGCTAACATCCCTGCACTCCTTTTTTAACATTATTGCACCCGAACAGCGGTCTCAAGTCCGTAAACAATTAGAGAAGATATCTTTAGGCCAAAAATTGAAAGGACGATACGAAATTTCTATTTTGAATAAAAATCAAGAGAGACTTGTTTTGGAAATATCAGTGCACCCGCTTCGGGTAGGTGACCGCACTCACTTAATTGTTGTGGGACGCGATATTACAGAACGCAAGCGAGCGGAAGAGGCACTCAGGGAAAGCGAGGAACGTTTTAGTTCATTCATGCGTCATTTTCCGGGAGCGGCATGGATAAAGGATATCGAGGGACGTTATGTTTACGCCAATGAAGTCGCTCAAAAGATTTTCAATAAACCATTAGGCCACCTACTAGGCAAGAACGACGATGAAGTTTTCGATATGGATACGGCCAGCCAATTCAAAAAAAACGACCTAATTGTTATTAGCAGGAAAGAGAGCCTGCAGACAATCGAGACGCTCCCCCAAGAAGATGGTATCCATTATTCGATCGTTAACAAATTCCCCATCTTTGACCAGAATGGCCAGACAAATCTAGTCGGAGGAATTGCCATAGACATAACCGAACGCAGGCAAGCTGAGGAGGCGCTAAGGGAAAGCGAGGAGCGTTTCCGCATATTGGCCAACAGTGCCCCCGTGCTGATCTGGGTCAACGGACCGGAGGGCTGCCAGTTCGTCAATCGCGAGTACGTCAATTTCTTTGGCTGTCATGAAGAGGAATTGCTGGGATTTGGTTGGACCAGGTTTGTCCATCCCGAGGATTATGAAAGTTATGTCGAGGTGTACAAGGTTACAGCAGAGAGAAAGGAGCCGTTTACCGCTGAAGTTCGCGTTCGCCATGCCGATGGACAGTGGCGCTGGTTGCTTTCGCGCGGTCTTCCGCGCTTTACTCCGTCTGGCCAATATGTCGGTTATGTCGGGTGCAGTATAGACATAACAGAGCATAAGCAGGCTGAGGAGATGCTGCATCGTAATATAGCTTTTTTAGAATTGCTACAGAAAATAGCTGCTGCCGCTAATGAAGCTCCCACAGTAGAAGAGGCAATGCAGCTCGCCCTCGACTTAGTTTGCGACCACACCGGATGGTCAGTTGGACACGTTTATTACGCTACATCAAAGGGAGTACTTGTCCCCACAAGGATATGGCATCTGGAAAATGCAGAGCGCTTTAAAACATTCAAGGAGGTCACCGAGGCCACCCGAATTACTTCAGGAAGAGGACTGCTTGGCAGAGTTTTCGCCAGTGGAAAGCCTGCATGGGTTACCGATGTGACAGCAGACCCAAATTTCATCAGAGCTAATCCGGCTAAGGACATCGGAGTTAAAGCCGGGTTCGCTTTCCCTGTTTTAATAGGACAAGTAACGGTAGCCGCTCTTGAGTTCTTCTCCGATCATGCTTTGGAACCCGATCAATCACTCCTCGAAGTGATGGCTTATATCGGCACCCAGCTTGGGCGGGTGGTCGAGCGCAAGCGTGCTGAAGAAAAATTTTACCTAGCAGTTGAGTCAGCCCCTAACGCTATGGTGATAATTAATCAGGAGGGTAAAATCGTCCTTATCAATTCCCAGACAGAAAAGTTATTCGGTTACTCCCGAGAAGAATTGATCGGACAGATGGTCGAAATTCTGTTACCCGAACGCTTTCGAAACAAACACTTCAAATACCGTGCCGCCTTTCTCTCCGAGCCTCAGGCTAGGGCAATGGGGAAAGGTCGAGATCTTTACGGTCTGCGCAAGGATGGCAGTGAGTTTCCAGTGGAGATAGGACTCAATCCCATCGAAACAAGTGAGGGAATTATGGTTTTGAGCGCAATACTGGACATCACCGAGCGTAAGCGGACGGAGGAAGAACTCAAAGCATCTCTTAAAGAGAAGGAGATACTCCTTAAAGAAATTCATCACCGGGTCAAAAATAATCTGCAGATTGTCCACAGCTTGCTGAGCATGCAGTCGAGGCGCATTACGGATGAAGAGATTCGTGAGGAGTTGAACGATAGCCGGAGCCGCGTCAAAGCCATGTCACTCATCCACGAGAGATTGTATAAATCTGGCAACATATCGGTTGTTGATTTTTCGAAATACGTCAAAAATCTATCGAATAACCTGGTTCGTTCTTATGAAACAAGTTCGAAAATAAGACTGAAAATAAGTACAAACGAGGTGCTATTGCCTATTGATAAGGCTGTTCCTTGCGGTCTAATCTTGAATGAGCTTATCTCAAATTCATTAAAACATGCATTTCCAGTGGGGAAAGAAGGAGAAATTAGAATCTCTGTATATTCAGATAATGCTCCGGACAAACCCTCTGATTCCTGTACTTATACTCTAATCGTCAGTAATAATGGTGTTAAGTTTCCCCAAAATTTAGATTTCAGAAGTGCAAAATCATTAGGGTTACAATTAGTATGCTCATTGACGAAACAGTTGAAGGGAACGATCACACTCGACAGGAGTTCTGGGACAGAATTTAAAATTACATTTCCGGCTTAAGGTAAAAAAGAGTCATTTTTTAGAGTTTAAATTTACTATAAAAGGATACCGAGGCCATGGCAAAAAAGAAAATTCTGATTGTCGAAGACGAAGAGATAGTAGCAATGGACATACAAGACATGCTGACAGATTTGGGATATGAAGCTGTCGGAATAGCCAACTCTAAAGAAGACGCTATAGAAGAAATAGAAAAAACCAATCCCGACTTAGTGCTCATGGATATTATGTTAGGGGGAAAGGATAGCGGAATAGAAACGGCCGAAGAAATCCGAACCCGTTTTAAGATCCCGGTGATATACCTTACGGCCTATGCCGATGACGATACACTGGAGCGAGCAAAGACAACCGCACCCTATGGCTATATCGTTAAACCGTTTCAAGAAAAAGACCTGAGCACCATGATTATTATGGGTCTTTATAAGCATGAGATGCTCATGAAGATAAGAGAAGAGACCGAAAACGCACTGGCGGCGATCATGGGCAGCGTCGAGCTTATGCTCGAGGATGCTCCTAAAAAATATGACCGGGAAACCATCACCAAGATTGATATCATACAAAGAGCAGTACACAAGATCAAACAGTCTATCGAAAAGATCTGAGAAGGTTGGTACATGAAAGAATCTATTTTCCTGAGACTAGGCTCTTTAAAAGAGCATGACCGTCTATGCCACTTATACCCCAACAATACGGAAAGGATGGACATAGGCTCTAAATTCATCATCCATGGATTTAGAAATAAAGAAAGATGCATTTATATTTCAGACAGAGTTATTCCAAATGAATTTATATACCGCTTAGAGGCCGCCGGAATAGATATTAATAAGGCCCGGAAGCAAGGCATCTTCAAAGAACTCACGATCTTCAAAAAACAAGCTGATAGCATGAAGGAGCCGCAGTCATTCATAGACCAGTTGAGCCCTGTGCTAGAAGAAATGTCAAAAAACAGCAACATGACTATAAGGGTACTAAAGAATAAAGAAAGTTTATTTCACACTCATGAAAATCTACTCAGACGAGAAGCTTTACTGGATAAACTTTCCTCGGAAATGCCTATAATATTCATGTGTCAGTACGATATAAAAAAAATCGCCGGCCAGGATTTGATGAATCTTCTCAGCACCCATCGCCTGGTAGTCTTCGAGAACACCTTATTCGACAGTCCCTTCTACACATTACCCGACCAGATACTGGCCCGGCTAAGCCAGGCATCCAGTAAGATGGAGGTTCTCACCGACAAGGAAAAGGAGATATTAAGATACATCGTCAATGGATACAGTAATAACGACATCGCCGAAGAGATTTCTATAAGCGTAAGAACGGTGGAGACTCACAGGGCAAATATCATGAGAAAACTGGAGATTAACAAATTAGTGGACCTGGTAAAGTTTGCCATACAAAACGGCATTAGCTGAGTTCTGATACCAATTTCCCCGAGAAACACAAATTAAAGTACTCACAATTAGACATATCTATTCTAGGTCGGTCAGATAGACTCGTTAGCTACCTGCCGATAATAATTCTTTGCTTATACAGCAAATACCCAGTTAGTGTAGATAAAATACGTAGAACTCCTGATTGAACCGTAACCGTAAGATTTGGTATTAATACATACACAGTATCTCTGAGGACTTATATGATCTAATTTGCAGGTCGATAATTACTTGAGTCAAGAGTGGTGAATATAGTGAGTGCAACTGTTTTGATAATAGACAATGACGAACATTTATCCAAACAATTAGAGCCAGTTTTACTTCAAGAAGGATACAGAGTTATTTTTAGTTCGACAGGAAAAGACGGTATCGAATACGCTAGGAAAGAAAATCCGGATGTTGTTCTTCTTTGTTTAAAGTTAGCGGATTTGAATGGTCTTGAGGTTTTTAAGAGCATAGATAACCTTGAGCCTAAGCCCACCACAATTATTATGACTGACCAGGGAGACATCCAGGAAGCTGTATCGGCTATCAAAATGGGCGTTTATGATTTTATGGAAAAACCAATCTCCATTGATAAATTAAAAGTGACTATAATGAATGCACTCAGCAGCGCGTTGACCGCTGCAGCCGAAAAAGAGCAAGAAAAATACGGATTCAATTCCCTTATCGGAAGGAGCAAGGCTATCCAGGATGTTATTTGCCTATTTCACAATTTAGTTTCGACTGATTGTAAAACAATTCTTATTACCGGAGAGAGCGGAACCGGGAAAGGGCTGGCGGCGAGGCTCCTCCACTTTAATGGTGCAAGAGCCGAAAAACCATTCATAGAGTTAAACTGTGCGGCGATTCCCGAAACACTCCTTGAAAGCGAACTTTTCGGCTACGAGGCTGGGGCTTTTACAGATGCAAAAAAGACGAAAAAAGGCATTCTTGAGCTGGCAGATAAAGGAACGATTTTCATGGATGAGATTGGAGATATGAGCCTTACACTCCAGGCAAAGCTGGTAAAAGTAATCGAGGAAAGGAGGTTCAGAAGGATAGGAGGAACCAGTGAAATCAGTGTGGATGCAAGGGTCATCGCTGCGACTAATAGGGACCTCAAGGAGCTTATTCGTGAGAACCTTTTCCGTTCGGATTTGTATCATCGTCTTAACGTAATAAGCTTTGAGATGCCATCACTGCTAAAGAGAAAAGAGGATATACCACTTCTTACCGATTACTTTACGGAAATTTTCAGACAAGAGCTTCATAAAAATACAATTTTTATACCGGAAGAGGTCAGAGAGCTTTTTTTGCGGTATCACTGGCCCGGAAACGTTCGTGAGCTCAGAAGCATGATTGAAAGGGCCATGATTCTGAGCGAGAATGGAATATTAAATCCTAAATATATAAAACTCGAAGAATGGAAAGGCAGTAATGTAAAAGTTGAGAAATCCGGGAACAAAATTATTCTGGAGATACCACTAGAGGACGCCTCTCTTCAAAGAATAGAGGAGAAGATTATAAGAAAAGCACTGGACTTGAATAAATGGAACCAAACAAAGACAGCCGCTATGCTAAAAATGAGAAGGGAGGCTTTAATACACAGAATGAAAAAAATGGGACTCCACTATTAACTAATTTGCCTTTAATTAAAAATCCATACGTAAAATATCTTGGCGAAATTGGAGGTGAGGTGATTAGAAATGAAAACATTCTTTTTAGAATACATTGTCCATAATGAATCATTCGAGCCACCCAAACCTCCCGTACCTCCTGGGCCTCCTTTGCCACCCGAACCTCCTATCGAACCACCACCGCCTGAGCCACCCATACCCCCTACACCGCCTCCACCTGGACCTCCTCCACCTAAACCCCCTATAATCACTAAAATTGCATCTAGTTAAAGTTTATGAAAAGCAACGACCAGGATGATAAAACTCATGATTCTTATATCGGTCGGCGAGCAGCTCCATACCCCGCCTCCTAATTCCACTAAAAGATTATGCGAATTTCGTATTCGGGAAATGTGCTGCACACACCATGAGCTGGTATCTGCTTTGGATATTCAGTTTTTTAAATATATTAGTTAGGTTAGATTTGACTGTTCTTTCTGTTATAGAGAGTCTTCTTCCTATCCTTTTATTGCTAAACCCAATTTTGATTAAATCTACTATTTCAGTTTCTCTATTCGTTAGTTTTATGTAACCTGAACTTTGGTCTTTCTTTGCTTGAAATCCATTGCTTAAACCATGTCTTCTCATGGTCTCTATTAACCCGACTGAGTTTATTTCTTTGGATATGTATATAATGTGTGGGAAAGCAGGTTTATTCCTGTGGTATATATCAAATAAAATAACTTTGGTGAAGCAATTTTTGCCATTCAGTAGATTCAGAGGATAGTGGACATTGAGCTCCGGTGTTCTATTATCAATGAAGAGAAACTCCGGCTTTACATCTTTAATACATTTCTTAACCTCTGCTGGATTTAAGGCTTCGGCCATTACCTTTATATCATCTTCATCCTCCAGAATTTTTTTGATTCCATCCAGGAAAAACTTAGAGTTTGATAATAACACCAATTGTGTAAGTTTATTCACGTTCCTCATGATACATCCTCCTTTTATTTGAGCTGAGTGCTAAACCAGATGCTTTTTAATTGTAAGTGATTTCCAGATTTCTATTTTAGACAGACTTTTATCCAATGCACCCCGGCCAGGAGATCATAGTTGAGCATTACTATACTTATTTCCTCCTTTTTCTTCCGTTCACAATCTTCTCTGCTTCAAGCCAATCGTCCAGGTCTTTGCCGTGTTCCTTTCCTCTTTCTTCGTACAACTCGTAAGCCTTCTTTGCAATCATTCCGCGAAGCGTCTCTTCGTCTACTTTTTTTAAATTTCTCAATCCCTTATGTGTCTCTTTTGCCATTATAATCACCTCCTCAGAGTTTAAATACCGAGATACACAAATCTTCAAGAACCTTTGTTACATTTCCTCAAATTCCTCTTCATCATCCCTGTGCTTTAATTCAGCATTTGGAATTGTTAAAGTGTCTTCCACTTCATTCTCGACGTATCTTGCCAGTCTCCTCATTACCATGTCATGAAGCGCTTCTTTATTTTTTTTGGTTCCTTTTTCAGGACCTTTTAATCTAAGCATCTCCGTCACTTTCACCACCTCCCCACAGATTTTGCTTATCTATACCTTTCCTCCTCTTTTTCTCCGGATTTACGAAGGATCGGAATGATCTCGCTGTTATCCGACATAGCCATATCCGTCAAAGTGGTCATACCGCTCCGATCTTCTACATTTATATCGGCACCGTCCTGGACTAATACAAGCTTGTCCTTAGAATCCAGACCCTCGTTGGACTGAATTAAGATTTCTACAAGTTCCATCTGCGCCGATCTTGCAGCATACATCAAAGCGGTCTTCCCACTTTCGTCCTTTGCGTTGACATCCGCACCAGCCTCCATCAGCAACTTAGCTAATCCGATATAACCTCGTTCGGCGGCATGCATCAATGGAGTTTTTCCGTTTTCATTCTTCACATCAGGCTGGAATCCGGCCTCTAGAAACAATCTTACCGCCTCGGTGTCTCCTCCTTTGACAGCTTCAAAAAAAGATGGTTCGTTAAATTCAATCCCCATCTTTTCTAAACCTTGCTTCGCTCCTTCCCGTTCATTAGCACAAAAGAGAAGCGGAAGAAAAAACAGGATTAAAACTAATACCCGGATATTTCTCATATTTTCTCCCCATCCAAGGCGGGCCGTTTCATCGGAGAAGCCCGCTGTTTTCTATTCAGAACCTACTCTATCAAAGTTGCCGATTCCGAATCAATTAGTAAGTCATTGTATTTTATATGTGGATAGTACCCATGTTTCTAATCTTGGTAAGAGATCCATTTAACAACCAAAGTCCTGCTCGGATATGCAGAGAAGAGAATAGATACGAAATAGCCGCCCAGAAATAGGCTGATTTTAGTAGTTTTTGCCGTAGTTCATCCGGTCTCTGGCAATACCAGGAGAGCCGCTCATCCCGACAACAGTTGTTATTATTTTTGCCGGTTTCTCGACTTCATCGGTCTCAGAACCCGCTCGGCGATTCCATTTCCCCTTATTTGGGGGGGTGCTCGCTCTTATTCTCATCGATCCTCAGTATGACCACCACCCTCCTTTTAGCTCCAATGATAAAAGAGCTATTATCAAGCTCATGTAGAATTTCTAAAAGAGTAGCAGTATCGCCTTCTATCACCGTCCCATTCTCCGTAAGCCGGCATTCAACACCTCTAATCCTGGATACATTCAAACAGTAATCCCCAAAATCACCTATCCTGGAAATACCCTCCCCGTCTTTGGGAAAGACAGTGATCTCGATTCTAGACATTTCAACATCTCCTTCTGATTATAGAATCTGAGGTATTTGGAATTTCCTACTAACAGAAGTCAGAAAGCACCGCTCGAAATGGAAAGAACTAAAATTGTTCTGAACACAAACGCACAAGCCTGTCACTAAAGCATAAAGCCATCAACGAATACTGCCTGAAATTACCATTCGCTCTATAACGTTTCTGAAGACCTTTATCCTTGCTTTTTATATTGACAAACGTAATTCAAGATAGCGGCATCAATGCTTCCCGGTTTTACCGGCTCTTCTTGGAGTTTTTCCCTGCTCTTTTTCTTGCTACCGTCAGCCCATTCGATAATTGTCTCCATATAACCGATTGTCTTGGCTTCGCAGTTAACGACGCTATGGCCGTAGGCTTTTTCTATGGGTTTTCCGTCCGCCGACTGTGCACCCTTAAAATCGTGATACATCCAAAATTTCCTTTTATTCCCTTCCACGGTAATGCTGTCTTCATCCACGTAGGCTTTTACACTGTCATCCTTTGCCGTTGCTACATTAACCCAGTTTTCTGCCCTGACACCGGAAGCCAAGATAAAAAATGTTATAAGCAATGTGCAAAATATAAAAAACTTTTTCACCATTATTCTCCTCCTTCCTTCTTGACCGGGGATTGTACGTCCTCGACCGGAGACTGAACTTTATAACCCTGATCCCTTAAGATGTACCCACCCGCACCGCCGGCTGCCGCTCCCACCAGGAATCCACAACCATAACTCATAACAAGTAGCAAACTTACTATAGAAGCTAAGATTATTTTTTTAATTCTCATTTTTTCTCCTCGGAACTTCCTTAATCTTGTCGTCCAAAACATATATATCAAAAAGCACACTGTCATTCAATCGGGTTATTATGGTATTTCATTTAGGGGAACTACGTATATCTTTTTGAATACTAAATTCTATAATAATCCCTATATAAAGGAGGGTTTTTACATGGGGAACGGCTCCCCTGTTATTAATTCCGATGAAAAAAAGTTCTCAGTCTGACATACCAAAGGTAAGCAAGCCTCCGCGGATGCCCATCGATATACAATCATTATTTCTTGCCGGGATTTTCTTACTTGCCTTTTTTTATACGCTATACTTCGCTCGAGTCATATTTTTACCCCTGGTCTTAGCTTTGCTATTAAGTTTTATGCTAACACCGTTAGTGCGCAGCTTGAAAAGATTAAAAGTACCGGAGGCGTTAGGAGCAGCTTTATTACTACTCCTACTATTAGGGGGCGTGTTTTATGGATTCTACAGTCTTTCTAAACCTGCTTCAGAATGGATAGCAAAGGCTCCTGAAACTCTAAAAGATATTGAATACAAACTCAGCAAGTGGAAAAAACCAGTCGAACAAGTTACCGAAGCAACAAAACAAGCCGAGAAACTGGCAAAAATAGATGATGATAATGAGACACAGAAAATAGAAGCTAAAAAAACTGCCTATAGCGATATACTGTTAAACCGGACCTGGGAATTCGTGGTCGAGACAGCCTTGATAATCATCCTTCTTTATTTCCTCCTTGCCTCTGGAGATTTATTCCTGTTAAAGTTAGTTAGGGTATTGCCCCGATTGAAAGACAAAAAGCGAGCCGTAGAAATTGCCCGCCAGACAGAACGAGACATATCTATCTATCTTTTAACCATTAGTATCATTAATGCCGGTCTAGGTATAACGATTGGGCTGGCCATGTTCCTATTGAAAATGCCCAACCCGATGCTTTGGGGTGTAATGGCAGGGCTTCTAAATTTCATTCCTTTACTTGGCGCGATAGTAGGTATCGCCACGGTTGGATTAGTTGCATTCTCGTCATTTGAAAACATAGGACACATAATTCTTGTACCTGCTGCATACTTTGTAATTCACGCATTTGAAAGCAATTTTATTACACCTATAGTTCTGGGGCACCGCCTCACACTTAATCCGGCGATAGTATTCTTTAGCTTGACTTTCTGGGCTTGGATATGGGGAATTCCCGGCGCACTGATCGCTGTTCCAATGATGGCCATCTTTAAAATAATCTGCGATCATATCGAACCGCTGGCACCAATTGGAGAGTTCTTAGGTAAATAGTAATTTTTGACTTTTCCTAAAAATGTTGGATATGAGATATGAGGTCTTTAAGTATTATATTCATTAATCTGGAAGATTTTCCCACTTGATTTGATTGACTCATCGACTAAATGGGCCTTTCTCAAAATACACAATTGCCGTAAAAAGAATACTAGGATCTCCTGATTGATTTTCATTCTCAAGCGGGTTAAAAAAAATTTTGAAGAGATACCAGAGCACGGCGTTCTAGAAAAAAATGTTCGAATGCGCCACGCAGGTAACGAAAACGAAATTTGACAGTAGTGCTTTTTACTATCGAGGAAGGAATGAAGTTAAGGAGGTGTAACGTGGAACGTAACGATATAGATATCCGCTTATTAGATTATTGGCTTACTTATGAAACAAATTCAAAAAGAGAAACGAAGGTCATCGACACTGCCCGAAGGTTGACAAAAGGTTACTCACAGCAGCGATTACATCATAAGACTTTATCAACATTAAACTCCGGGAGCAAGACGAAAATTCTGCCCCGGCGGATGCAGTGAGCAAATTACTAGGTCCATAATCTACCAATTAAAAATAGAAGACTCGTCTCCAAATCGATTCGCTGACGTTATAAGGTCATCAGATATTGGATAAAGTTTACTGACGAGAAACACTTCTCATCGAAATAGGCATACTTAATTTATCTCACGCAAAACTAAACATGAAATACTAAGTTGCCGTGTTTGAAATACCAAGATTATCCGATTGAATCCATATTTCATTCTAGAGAGAATTATAGTAAACAGATAGCCAAAATGATAACTGGTGAAAGGTAGTTAATGGCCCCAAAGCAAGGGGTTAGGAGGTTCACAAATGACCGTAACCGTAAGTCTCTTTACGATTGGCTCAGAGGCCGAACTCAAACTGTATTTATTCAAGAATGACCAGGAAAAATCCAAAAAACCAGTCGTTTATTGGGGAATCTATCTCAACAATGAGCAGATATCCTATACGTCTAGTAGACAACTGGCTGAAGAAACAAAATCATGGATGGAAAATTGGTTAAAAGACAAGTCTTAAGTTCTACTAAAAGCATAGATTCATGGTATAAACCCAAAAAGGAGAATAGAAGAATAGATATGATTGAAATAGGTTATGCCCTTTCCAGCGAGGAGCATGCTCCTAACGATTTGGTTAAATATTCCAGAAGAGCAGAAGAAGCAGGTTTTACTTTTGCTTTAATTTCCGATCATTATCATCCATGGATAGATCGCCAGGGTAATTCTCCGTTCGTTTGGAGCGTTATAGGCGGAATCGCCCAGGTTACGGAGCGCCTAAAGTTGGGTACGGGTGTAACCTGTCCTACAATGCGAATACATCCAGCTATTATTGCTCAAGCAGCAGCTACTGCGGCAGCGATGATGCCGGGGCGTTTTTTCCTCGGAGTAGGTACGGGGGAGAATCTTAACGAGCATATCTTGGGCGAACATTGGCCCTCCGCTGACATCAGATTGGATATGCTGGAGGAAGCAATCAAGATTATTCGTCTTCTTTGGGAGGGCGATACATTAACCTATCTGGGGAATTACTATACGGTCGAGAATGCCCGCATTTATACCCTTCCTGATAATGAGACTCCAATTATGATTGCGGCCAGTGGTCTCAAAGCCGCAGAGTTCGCTGGGAAAATTGGAGACGGATTTATAACCACTGCTCCAGATGCAGAACTTATCCAGCAATTTGAATCTAATGGTGGTATAGGAAAACCACGCTACGGTCAACTAACCGTCTGCTGGGCAAATACCGATGCGGAGGCGCGCCGGACCGCATACGAGTGGTGGCCAAATACCGCCATTAAAGGTGAGTTGTGGGTAGAATTGCCGACACCTGCTCATTTCGAACAGGCTGCCGGAATGGTCCGTGAGGAAGACGTGGCACAATCGGTTGTCTGTGGTCCCGACCCAAAAAAGCATATTTCCGAAATCGAGAAATTTATTGATGCGGGTTATGATCACATATACATACACCAGATTGGCCCCAATCAGGAAGGTTTCTTCCAGTTCTATGAACGGAATATCTTGACTGAGTTTCTTGGTTGAAGCCTATACATAATGCTCCGATGGGATTGCCGGAGCCATCGGGTTATAAATGATTAGCAGTCCTATTCCGGCGGTCATAGTGTTATGAGGAATCAGAGGCGCCAAGACAACATAGAAATCAATCAAGACCTTGATTTTCAGTCCCGCTATTGGATGATAGAAAGGATAAGTTGGATAATAATAGTAACAGTTCTATTAGCAGCGTCGTTAGGACTGTTTGGGTCGGGACCATTTAGCAGTGCTATGATGGGAGATAAAGAGGGACCAATGTGGCTTGAATACGACCGTTTTGAACGCCTTAAGACTCCAACCGTGCTCTCCGTTCACCTGGGACCAGGGGTTGCATCAAACGGAAGGGCACGGATTTGGCTGAGTCGCTACTACTTAGAGAGAGTCCAAATCGAGCAGGTAATACCACAACCGAAGAATATGGAGGTCGCTTCAGACCGGTTTATTTATGTTTTCAAAGTAGCAGAACGAGACAAATCTACGTTAGTTATATTCCGCCTGAAGCCCGAAAAACCTGGTGTGCTGTCGGCTCGCTTGGGATTAGTAGACGGACCATCCCTGAGCTTTGGTCAATTAATTTACCCATAGTGCGGTCATATCTTTTATTAGAGAGGAGGTTTTGAATGGATAGCATTTTACGCGCAGTTGCAGTTTATCTTTTCTTGTTATTAATCCTTCATTTTGCCGGAAGACGAACACTAGGACAAATGACCAGCTTCGATTTCGTCCTATTGTTGATTATCGGAGAAACAGTTCAGCAGGGGCTGCTGGGCGAAGACTCCTCAATTACACACTCTTTCTTACTCATAGTGACGTTAATCGGGCTTGATGTCGGCTTATCGCTATGGAAACGAGAATCGCCTCTAATGGGAAAATTGCTCGAAGGGGTACCGCTAATCGTTGTCGAAGACGGTCAACCGCTTAAAGACCGTATTTATAAAGCGAGAATAGACGAGCGCGATATATTGGCGGCGGCACGTAAACTGCGAGGATTACAACGTATGGAACAGATTAAGTACGCCGTACTAGAGAGTAATGGCAGCATCTCCATCATCCCTAAGCAGAAGAATGATGAGTTGTAATACGCCACGAAACCCGTGATATGAAACTAAAAACCAGAGCTACATACTCACCGCAGATAAAATACAATGAATTGGTGATTGATTGGAAATTATAGATTCGGTAAAAAAATAAACATAAAGTAAAAATTATAAAAGGGGGCCATGATGAAATTTAATACTTTACACGATTTATTCATTAGCGAATTGAAAGACCTATACAGTGCAGAAAAGCAGATTGTTAGAGCCTTACCAAAGATGGCTAAGGCTGCTTCCTCATCCGAGCTTCAGGACGCTTTTCAAGAGCATCTCCAACAGAGTAAGAACCATATAGACCGTCTTGACGAAATCTTTGACATGCTTCAGGTCTCTTCTAGAAACAAGAAGTGTAAGGGCATAGAAGGAATTATAGAGGAAGGCCAGGAGCTGATAAGCAAGGGGAAAACGAACAGCAACCCGGACGCATTGGACGCCGGTATAGTCGCTGCCGCTCAAAAAGTCGAACATTACGAAATCGCCGGCTATGGAACCGTTCGCACTTATGCCAGTATGCTTGGACACGATAAAGCGGCTAATTTACTTCAACAGACCTTAGACGAGGAAAAAGAGACCGATCAGAAACTGACTCTGCTTGCAGAGACCATGATCAATGTCGAGGCCGCCCAACCTCCAAATCGTTAAGAATCGCCTGATTCCGTAAGGTCAGGAGGTAAATTACCGTGCCTAGAAAGAAGCGACCGAGAAAAAAGCACTTACGCGGCGTTAGTGAAAAAGAACAACGTCAGTATGAGCATATCAAGCAAAAAGCCCAGAAGGAAGGACGCTACGGTAAGCGAGCAAAAGAAGTTGCCGCAAGAACAGTGCTGAAACAACACAAGAAAAAGGGCCATAAGAAAGGGCAGTAGCCATGAGACCGGTATGGACGGGTTCAATAAGCTTTGGGCTGGTGAATATTCCGGTCAAGATGTATCCGGCCACACGGTCGAATACTTTGGATTTGGATATGCTCGACAGCAAAGACCTATCTAAGATACGCTTCGTGCGCGTCAATGAGAAAACGGGCAGGGAAGTAAAATGGGAAGAGATTGTGAAAGGATATAAGCTCCCCAATGACGATTACGTGGTGCTCACAGATAAGGATTTCGAACAGGCCGCAGCAAAAAAAGACAAACTGATTGAAATTACCGAATTTACCGACCCCGGCGAGATTGACCCTATTTATTATGAAACACCCTACTATCTTGCTCCGGACAAAAACGGACAGCGGGCCTATGTGCTGCTCAAGGAGGCTTTGTTGAAAACGGGAAAAGTGGGAGTGGCTCTTTTTGTGATGCGAAGCAAGGAAACACTGGCCGTACTGAAGGCAAAAGAAGATGCGATTGTTTTAAACCGTATCCGCTTTGAGGAGGAAATCAGGAATACAAAAGAGCTTGAATTGCCCTCAAAATCAAAAGTTAAACCGGCTGAGCTGAAAATGGCTATCAACCTTATCGATGAACTTTCCGGTAAGTTTGACATTTCACAATATAAGGACACATACACCGGAGAATTAATGAAGCTGGTCAAATCGAGAGCAAAAGGAACTAAATACAGGCGTCCAAAGCTAAGGCTGGTTCATAGCAAATCCGATGATTTAATGGACCAGTTGAAAGCCAGTCTCAAGCAGAAGAAAGCGTCCTGATGCATGAGTTTACGGCTATATAATAAAAAGAGAAATTTCCAAGAAACCCCGGAGCCTTTCGGTAAAAAACGCCAGACTGTTCGTAGGCTGGCCTTTGTCATCCAACGCCACAAAGCTTCCCATTTGCATTACGATTTCCGTCTAGAAATGGCTGGTGTGTTGAAAAGCTGGGCAATACCTAAAGGGCCTTCACTAAATCCCAAAGACAAGCGCCTGGCCATGATGACCGAAGACCATCCTTATAATTACAAAGATTTCGAGGGCGTCATTCCTGAAGGAAATTACGGAGCAGGCATCGTGGAAATCTGGGACAGCGGTTTTTATTCCGATATCGATAATTCCGAAAAGACGGCCGCCGAAAAAAAGCTGAAAGCCGGGTTAAAATCGGGCAGTCTTAAATTCAGGCTCTATGGGAAGAAATTGAAAGGAGAATTTGCTTTGGTGAGACTCAAAGGAAAGGAAGATAACTCCTGGCTGTTGATTAAACCCGATGATGAATACGCCGTGCATGAAGAATACAACAGCGAAGATTATACTCCTAAAGACTCGCCGATTAATGAATGGCTGGCAAAAAATAGACCTGCCGAAAAAGTCGGAGCCAAGAGTGCATCTAACGGAAAGCAGAAAACAAAAGCACATTCATCCCCGGAAGGAAAAAAGCTGAGGAATCATATACCGCCTATGCTGGCCAAGGAAACCGAATCACCCTTTGATGACCAGGAATGGATATTTGAAATTAAATGGGATGGATATCGCGCTATTGCCGAGGTGGACAACAAAAATGTGCTCTTATATTCCAGGAGCGGCAACACTTTCAACGATTCCTACCCGGTTATAGTTGAAGCATTATCACGACTCAATATTCATGCGGTCCTGGACGGCGAAATAGTGGTGCTAGACGAAAACGGGCTTCCCAGCTTCCAGTTATTGCAGAATTATAACTATGAATACCCTCTTATCTATTATGTGTTCGACTTGTTATATGTTGAAGGCAAAAATATCTGCTCGCTTCCATTATTGGAAAGAAAAAGAACTCTAAAGCAGTTACTGAAAAAAAACGAATCGGTGAAATACTCGGACCACATCGAGAAGAGCGGCATTGATTTTTTTGATGCCGCGGGCAAGAAGGGTTTAGAAGGTATCATGGCAAAAAAGAAAGATTCTCTTTATTATTCCGGCGTGCGCACCGGCAACTGGTTAAAAATCAAGCATAATAAGGCACAAGAAGCTATAATTGCCGGGTTCACCAAACCGCGCGGCTCACGAAAATATTTTGGGGCGCTGGTACTAGGGGTCAAAGATGGTGACAGGCTCAAATACATCGGACATACGGGTTCAGGCTTCAACACACAGTCACTCAAGAAAATAAGCGAATTGCTCGAGCCTTTGATACAAGAAGAATCACCGTTTGATGAACCGGTCAAGACCAATATGCCTGCTACCTGGGTAAAACCCGTTTTGGTTTGCGAAGTAAAATATACCGAGATTACCCATGATGGAAGATTGCGGCATCCTATATTCATGCGACTGCGCGACGATAAGAATGCAAAAGAAGTTACCATGCCAGATATAAAAAGACTGAAAACAGCGGACGGCAAAACCCAAAAACAAAATCCATCGAAGAAGGAGAGCAAATCACCTGTCAAAGAGATCAGGTTGAGGAGAAAAAAGAATGCGAAAGAAATTTCTTTTGGAAAGATTAAGGTGAAAATTACCAACCGAAATAAAATATTCTGGCCGGAAGAAGGTCTTACCAAAGGCGATGTGATTGATTACTATCTGAGAATAGCTGATTATATCATGCCTTACCTGAGAGGCCGTCCGCAATCGCTGAAGCGAAATCCTAACGGAATAAAAGACGAAGGGTTTTTTCATAAAGATGCCGGCGACGAAGCGCCTGAATGGGTGGAGAGCATAAAGATTTTTTCAGCATCTGCTAATAAAGATATTGATTATATTCTGTGCAACGACAAAGCCACGCTCGCCTACCTCAATAATCTAGGCTGCATCGAAATCAACCCCTGGCATTCAACCATAAAGGCGCTTGATTATCCCGATTACCTGGTAATTGATATTGACCCCTCGGAAAAGAACACTTTCGAGCAAGTCATCGAGACAGCTAATATGATTAAGGAAATATTAGATAAAGCAGGGGCCGCCAGCTATTGCAAAACATCGGGTGCTACGGGTTTGCACGTTTATGTGCCTCTGGGCAAGAAATATACATACGAACAGGCTAAAGATTTCGCTTATCATGTTTGCAAGCTTACAGAGAAGCAGTTACCTGATTTTACCAGCCTTAAGCGAAATCTGAGAAAAAGAGGGAAAAAACACATCTACCTGGATTACCTCCAAAACCGCAGAGGACAAACCATTACTGCGCCTTACAGCCTAAGGCCGCGTCCGGGCGCGCCGGTGTCTATGCCTTCGAGGTGGAGAGAGGTGAAAAGCGGCTTGAAACCCTCCGATTTTAATATTCACAACGCGGTCGAGCGTATAAAAAATACAGGAGATATTTTTTCAAGAATTTTAGGAAAGGGCACTGACCTGGAAAAATGCCTGGAGCGTCTGAATAAGGCAGTTTTTTGACCGGTTACTTTCATCATTATCTACTTTCTATTCACGAGCCAATAATCTTCCAGGATGAGCCCGACGGTAAAAACCACCAGTAAACTCATTAAGGTTTTTTTCAAGTTTTCTTGAACACGCTAGGCTGTTCTCCGGCCCTTCTGCCTGTTTCATCTCAAGGAAAAAGCGATTATCATTCCCTGACCACTTGGAGATTCTACTGAATGAGGTCCCGGAGAAAAATGACTGAACGTCCGCAACTACCAGACGTAGTGTCGAGACGACGAACAGGACAGCTATACTCGAAAAAAGCAGGCCGCCAGCTTCAGTCAGGCTATTGAAATCTTCGTTATTCTCCATTCCACGCCGAATAAGCCCTGGGCATACGCTGCTGCAAACCGCGCCGCCCTCGCCTCTTTGGTCAGTGCCGAAGCCTGCTCAAAGCGGGCTAGGGCTTGTGCTACATCGAAATTATTGTAGAGCACCTCATTCAAGATAACGTTAAGCTTTACATCGTTAAAAGATGCCCACCAGGGAGCCTGTACGGGCACTACGGGTTCGGCAACGGTATTGAATGAATCGGGTTTCGGAAGTCTCGACTCCGGCTCTAGATCAACTACACGAAAAGAGCACCCAGATAAAAAAATATTAGGGAAATAAATATGCGAATCCTCAGGGCAACCATCCTGTTTGCGACCCGGAAATCGATGAATTTTTCAATGCCATGCTTTAGAGCTTTATGCTGGTGATAGTTTCTGGTCTATAAACTTATAGTTCCTATCACTTCGCTTGCCCAGGGAAAATGTCCCTGATATTTACCGAAGATAGGTCGTGATTCTATTACTGATAATATAGCACGGAAAATCCATCTAAGAACAGTTAATTTTATCGGCCCGGTTATTGATTGAATGTAAAATAAAGGTAAAACTTGAGACTTTCTATAATTACCAGACCCTGAAATTCTGCAGGTGGGTAAAAGATATTTGAAGAATCAGAAACATCTATAACAAAAGTATTGACTATGCCAGCTAAGAAAATAATACTAAAGTCCAATTGAACTTGATTGCCCAAATTTGATTGAATAGTAAAGGGGTTTCTGACACCTTTCGCTTGAGACGAAGCGGTGCTTCACTACTTTAAAGAATAAAAAATTCTATTTGCTTTGCATAGGCTTAAACATGGAGATAGAAAGCACATCTAGAAAGGTTTGGGTACACCGGATACGAAAGGAACTGACTAGTTCCAGGACTCTAATATTTTCATTTTTCATATTTATTCTCATCTACAATCTTTACTACTTTAACTCATTCCTGGTACCAGATACCGATTTCTTTGATTTTAGGGAGAAGGCAATATCGTTCACAAATCTAACGCTTCCCAACAAACCCGAAAGCTATCAGCGCCTACCCTTTTATTCCGTATTAATGGGTTTTTTATCCATCTTTCTGCCGGTTAGAGAGCCGATTCTTTTTGCCGCGGAGTTTATAAATCTAGTAAGCTCTATTGCCTCCATACTGCTAATTTACTTAATCTCACACCGATTTATCGGGAAAAGTGCATTCTTCGTCGCATTGTTGTTCGCTTTTCATCCGCTAACCACCCACATGACCATTCAGCCAAGAGCAGAAATGCTGACTCTTATGCTTATCCTCTCCGGATTCTGGTTGAGCTTTGAGGACAAATATTCGTCTTATTTATGCGGTTTTTTAGCAGCAATAACCAGGTACGAAGGAGTAGTCTTTATAGTTTCTCTGCTGATCAAGGACGTTATTTTTTCCAAGAGAAGGTTTTTGATTGTTCTGCTCTGCCTTTTTTCAGCTCTGGGAATCATAGCTTGGGTAGTACTAAATTACCGTGCTTCTGGGCACATAAATCCCTATCATAATTACCATGGAGATGAAATCGGAAGGAACCTTGCAGGTGAGCTCAGCTCCGCTGCCATACCATACATTAAATTGAAGCTAGCCGGATTACTGAATTTCATCCCGAGTGGTTTTCTAGTGAGAGAAGTGTTGGGCACATTGGCACTAACTCTGGGTGCGATTGGGTTTTACTCATTCTTCAAAAAAAGCTTCAGAAATACCCTTCTCTTGTTTTTGTTCTTGATTGGTCATCTTACCATCCACTTTATATTCTATGCTCTGGCCGAGCAACATTTCTTCCTCATCTCTTGGATCTGTTACCTGGCTATTGCGGGAGGGATAATATACATAGCAAAGTCTATGCAAAAAACCCTTCTCAAATCACCCATCAGTCATCATCTGAGATATGGATCTCCAACAAAACCTAGGTTCTATATTCTGGTTTTCGTACTAATGACTGCCAGTTTACTCTTATCCAGCCTGAGCACCATGGATAGCCATACTTTTGGATTTTGGATTCTCTATATCTTGCCCTCTATCCTGGCGTTGTGGTTTGTAATCATTTCATACGACTCACAGATTCCGAAGAACCGGCTTTTAATAATCGTACTATTGCCCGTCTTAAGTTTCATTCTTGGAAAAAATATATTATTAACACAGGAAAGAATGGAAAATGCTGCATATACAAAGTCCGAATTGAGGCTGGTTGGGGAGTGGCTTTCCCTGAATATAAATGATGGTGAAAAGATTGTGGTAACAGTACCGCGAGTAGCTGGTTATTACTACAACTTAATGATAGCGTCAAGAGATATAGCCGTAAATCGCAAGGTTCCAGTCTCGGGACCCTATGTCGATAACCACGGGAACTTTCTCTCCCTAGGGAGTTTCAACGCATCTTCATATGAGTCATTCATCAGCGAATTAAAGAGCAGGGGAGTCACCTATGTCGTCTGGAATTCTCATCATGGCAAATACCCTCAAGATTATTATTACTACAAAGCAAATAAAATACACTTAATATCAGAGCTTGGTGATGGACGAGATAAATCAAATTTTAAGTTAATCAAGACTATAAGGGTTGGGCCTAATTACGCCTTTATTTATAAATTTGTTCCTGAACCCGATAAAGTCGTTGAATAAAAGCCCGGAAAATTATCAAGTAAAGTAATCATTATGAAAGACGCTTACGCTGTCGGGATATGAAAGAGTTCAAGAACCGGTCGGCATCTTTCTCTCTACCACGTTTAATCCGGAAAAGCGGGGTTTTAAGGTATGGGTTTGCCTTTGGCGTTCTGTTCTTCCTTTTTTTTATACTCATACTCGGTATAGCTGTCTCTTTCTGGTGGCAAAACCCGGAGGTAGGATGGCTACAGACCACAAACCCACAGGAGACGGCGATTATACGTTATAGAGAGAGCAGAAAAAAAGCTGCGGGCAAGCCGGTGCAGAGACGCTGGCAATGGGTTTCACTTCAACAAGTATCACCTTATTTAATTCACTCCGTTGTTGCCGCAGAAGATGGCGAATTCTTTGGGCACCAGGGATTCAACCGGGAATTTAGATGGCAGGCCCTCTTATACAAAGTCCGAATTACCAGAGGAGGCTCAAGTATCCCTCAACAACTGGCAAGGAACCTTTTCTTAGAACCATCCCCCAATCTAGGACGAAAAATACGGGAGGCTTTCATTGCCTATCAGCTTGAGAAGAACCTGACTAAGGAAAGGATCCTGGAATTGTATCTAAACACGGTTGAGTGGGGCGATGGAATTTATGGGGCAGAAGCCGCAGCTCGAGCCTATTTTAACAAACCTGCTGCTGAATTGAGTTTATCCGATGCCGTTCGACTAGCTGCGATTATACCTAATCCGTACCGATTTTCCCCCCTTGATGGTACTGATGAATACGTGAAGGAAAGATTTCGGATTATATCCTCAAGATTGCTTAAAAGGGGTTGGATAAGCAAACATAAATACGACCTGGCTCTAGAAGAGCTATATGGCTTTCGGTCATCTAAAGAAAGGGAATTGACCATAGTTGTGCCCCCCCAGCCACCATCCAAGATTCTTGACCCTAATTACTGGATTTCAAAGCTCTCTGACCCGGATAAGGTAATCATGACGGATACCGAAATTAATTATTTCAACAGGCGTGCCCTGCTTATAAGCGGTGGAATAGATATTTTTGGCTTCCCGGATTCGCTATCCGGGAGGGAAGTAATAGATAAGATCGTAGAGGCCTCCGGGCTTTCTTCACTTGCTACAAAATACCAAACTAATAATGATTCATTTATCGAGCCAAAAACTATAAACGTCGGCCATGAACTACTAATAAGATATGACCGTAATAATAATCTCCTTTCCAAAAATTTCTATTACGACCTAATATATAAGCTTAACCTGGATAAAATTTCGGATGAAGTGAGGATACGCTACGCCTTGGTCACAGAGAGGACAGACGTATTTGCATGGCCTATCGATGAGCTAATAATGAGTAAACCATACGACTATGAATTCAATGCGATTGAGCAGAGTGCTATCTACTTGGGAACCCCGGTCGCAGTGCTCCATACCTCCAGAGACGGCAAATGGTTTTTTATACGTACACAGTATTTCCACGGATGGATTAAAAAAGAACATTTGGCCCTGACAACCCGTGAGGAAGCTAACGCTTACCCGGGCTCACCCTTTTTGATTATTACATCCCGCTCGAAACAAACAAAATCAGGAGTTAATCTAGAAATGGGAACCCAAATCCCATTAGTAAAAAACTATGATAACGGCTTTGACATAAACATTCCCACTAAAGGGAATGACGGCAAACTCACATTTGTTAAAGATTTTTTGAGCCACGAGGGAGTCAACGAGGGGTTTCTTCCCTACACAAAGCGCAATGCTCTGACCCAAGCATTCAAGCTACTAGGCGGACCTTATAGCTGGGGTGGGGAAAAAACCGGTTGGGACTGTTCTTTATTCGTACAGGATATCTTCAGCACCTTCGGTATAAAACTTCCCAGAAATTCAGGCTGGCAGGCAAAGGTTGGCACCGATATCGCCTCATTCAAGGAAGGAACACCGGCCAAGGATAAGCTCTATACGATAAAACACTGGGAGCCCGGGGTAACGCTTCTTCGCCTCCCCGGACACATCATGCTTTATTTGGGACAAGATAAAGGAAAGCCTTATGCGATACACGCCATTTGGGGAGTGTTTAATAAACAGGGTCATCTCATAAAACTCAACAGAGTAGCAGTCACCGGTCTTGAACTAGGAGAAGGGGGGGAAAGGGGATCCTTGCTCGGGAGAATAACCGATGTGGAGGGTGTCTATTCGGACCATCTTTATTTTCGAGTACTACTCGAAGACTTTTACCATTGGCTCTCATCTCATCTTCCCCGGGTTAAAGCGGGTGTTGGGTTGGTTGTTGCCTTAATTTGGGTTTTTGTCTTTGTGATTATATTGGTGCATCTGATGAAAGAGATTAAAAAAGGGAAGAAAAAAGAGATTTAGCCCTTAAAAGTTTTTAGTTCCAGTGGTAGTTATGCGAAATTAATTTAATTCTGGTGAACTAGACATCGCTTTTTTTGATTCTCTCGGTTACCGATACCAACCTTTTTTTCTTGTTTGAGCGTATCTCCCTGTATTCGTCTTCAGCGATTTCCCCTGCCTCATACTTATCATCAAGCTCGGCAATCTCCATAATAAGCTTCTCCCTCTCTCCTGCTAAATTCTCTTCCTTCAAAGTAGAATCTTTAAGCAGAGCAGAACTTCTCTTAACCCGGAAGGAATATAAAACCCCTATGCCCACTAATAAAAGCACCACCCCAAACGCTACCCATTTGAGAAAATTCTCGCTCAATACGGACTGCCCTAACTCGATTTTTATTTCCGACCCGGGCTCTAGACCGGAACCGGTCCATCGGATGAATCTCTCATTGTTTATGTTCACCCTTTCACTCCCGCCGAGGCCGTTAACCTTTATATCCACACCAGTATCAGAGACCAGAAGAACGAACCCCCCGGTTGGGTATATTATCCTCTTCTCAATCATGTTTTTGCCGGCTTTAAACGGGAGTTGATAGGCGTATATCACCCTTCTGATCCCCGGACCGAAAGAAGTAGTATCGATAAAACCCCGTTCAGTTCGAACCACGCTTTCAGAAGCCAGCCCGTCCATAAACTGGATATTCTCCGCCCCCTCCGGAAGGTCAAATCTGAGAGTTTCTCTGATGCCGTCTTTGTTTTCTTTGCCGACGTAGATCTGCTTGCTTCCGTTGTGAAAAACTACTATCTCCGCTATGGAAATTTGCCCGTCGGAAACCTGAATAATCATGTGGTCGGCATTCACGCTAATGTGCTGGTTACTCTCGGTGGGCTCGTAAACGGGTAATTCAAGAGTCTTGGTATTCTCCTCAGGATAGAAAACCATTTTATCCGTCGTGTACTCCGCACCCTTGTAATTGAGGGAGATGGTGTAGCTCCTGTCCCAGGGCAGGTTGGCAAACTCAAACTGACCTTTACTGTCGGTTTTCGATTTTCTCTCCTCCATGGCCCGGTCGCCCAAGTAAGAGGTTAGGGTTAACTCCATCTCTTCGGGGATATCTTCATCGGTCTCGTTCATCACCCGTCCCTTTATGACGCCTCCCTCCGGCTTTGAAACATCCGTGATTTTCACCGAGAGCAGATAATCGGCTATCAGTTTTGCCTCTTCCGGCGGGACACCGATAGGGGGCATCGGAGGATATCCCTCATTCAGAGGCATCTTCCCCTTTGATTGATAAACCATCTGAGGGTTGACCATCCACTCCTCTATCTCCTTCCGCTCGTATCTGGCCCCGACTCCTTCCAGGTCTGGCCCGACGAACCTTCCCCTGCCGATCGTGTGGCAGTTCACACAGCGGTTTTCTATGAACAGGCCCTTTCCATCTAATGGCGTGGCCGGATTATCCTGGGCGTACACCCCTTGAATCAGAACTAGGTATGTAAAAAGTAAAAGAATGGCAAAGGGCATAAGAAAAAATACCCTGCCGGAATTTTTAATACGCCTGTCTAGTTTGATCCTCACCTAATTTGGTCCCGCACTTGGAGCAAAATCTGTCTTCGGGCTGATAAGAAGCCCCACACTTGGAACAAAGATGCTCAAGGCCCTTAGACCTCAACTTGCGAGCACGCAAAATTTCCTCTTCGAGCCCCTTGTCATCAGCCAATTTGGTCCTTCGAGTCTTTCTAATTTCTTCTTCTAACCCGTCTTTTAAACCAGCATCATTCATTTCTGCTTCCAGCTTTTCTATATTCTGGAGAAGCAAGGCTGCCTCAGTCTTGTATTTTGTCTCCAGTTCCTGGTAGTCTTCTTTCGTAAGCTTTCCCACTTCATAGTCAAAACCGACCTCTTTGATCGCAGCGAGAAGAGACTCCTTCTCCGCGTTGAGTCTCTTTAATTCGGCTTCCCTATCACCCTTCGGCCTATCCGGGTCTTCGGAGTCTTCTTCAACCCTCCCCCTGAAAAAAGGAAGGGATATAAAAACCGCTACTGCCATAACTATTATCAGGATAAATATCTTTTCCACGACTACTCCTACTGGGGAAACTGTGTGATTTTAATAACCTGGCAGGAACACTTTTCAGGCTTTGACTATGGTATCCTTCGAAACCCCTACGCTATACCTCGCACCCGCTTCCGCCCTCCTCTCCACTCCGGCCGGCCACATGGTTACGATCGCCCCGAGAAGGAGCACCACCCCCCCTGCCCATATCCAACTGACCATCGGGTTTATCAGCACCCGGAAATTTGCCGCCCCGGTATCGTCCACGCCGGTAAGAATGACGTAAAGGTCGTCTTTAAAAGTGGAGCGGAGCGCCACCTCCGTCTCCTGGTTTATCTCCCGGTTCCCCTCGTATTTATAAAGGTTCTTCTCCGGTACCATACTCCCGATCTCTTTTTCTCGGTTGAATACCGTTAGGGTGGCCGCCGTCCCATCCTTTGCCGGAGTACTGTACCGCCTAAGCTGGTCAAACCTCATCGTGTACTTTCCTATGCTCAGTGTTTCGCCTCTTTTAAGGGTCGCCTCCTTCTGAGTAACGAAAGCCGACGATGCAGTTATACCTATCACTATCAGCACCACCCCCAGATGAACTATGTACCCGCCATACCTTCTCCGGTTTCTGGAGATGAGACGGTAAAGAGCAATCATATAATTTTCACCGCGGCTGCTGCGCACCCTTACCCCTCTGAAGAATTCGGTAAACACGGTAGCAGAAACAAACGCGCAGAGACCGAAAGAGACCAGCGCTACGATTTCTCTGATACCGAGAATGAATAGCACTATCCCGGTCAGAAGACCGAAAATGGTCGGATATAAAAAATTCCTCGTTAGATTTTGCCTGGACGCCTTTCTCCACGATATCAGCGGCCCCACCCCCATGAGCAATATCAAAATCAAGCCCATCGGCACGTTTACCCGATTAAAATAGGGCGGACCCACCAGTATTTTTTCCCCTTTGATCGCCTCGGTCAGTATCGGGAATATGGTCCCCAGGAATACGGAAAAGGCCGCGCCCAAGAAAATGAGGTTGTTGAATAAAAAGGCGCTCTCCCGGGAAAGGATAGAATCGAAATGATCCTCGCTCTTCAGGTCATCGAGCCTGAGTATGAACATACCGAAGGAAAAGAGCAGTATTACGCCGATAAAAGCCAAGAAATAAGGCCCTATATCGGACTGGGCAAAGGAATGAACGGAGGAGATTATGCCGCTTCTGGTGATAAACGTCCCGAATATAGCCAGGAAAAAGGTGAGTATTACCAGAGCCATGTTCCATTTCTTCAACATTCCTTTCTTCTCCTGAATCATGACCGAGTGAAGAAATGCAGTTGCCACTAGCCAGGGCATGAACGCCGCATTCTCCACCGGGTCCCAGGCCCAATATCCTCCCCAGCCCAGCTCCAGGTAAGCCCAGCGCGCCCCCAAAAGTAGACCTAGGCTCAAAAATGTCCAGCAGAAGATAGTCCAGGCCCTGGAGATTCTTATCCACTCGTCTCCCAACCTTCCGCTGATAAGGGCTCCCAGGGCAAAGGCAAAGGGAACCGTAATCCCCACATAACCTATGTAGAGCGTAACCGGATGAATAGCCATGTAGGGATTCTGAAGTATAGGATTAAGTCCATTCCCATCAGCAGGAACAAAAGGAAGCCTCTCAAACGGGCTCTCCACAAACCCAATCAGGTAGGTGAAAAAACAGGATACCGCCGCCAGAACCCCCAGGACGAAAGGCATCAGCCCCCTATTTCTTTCCCTATTTAGAACAACCACCAGCGCCATATAGATTGAGAGTATCCATGACCAGAGGAGTAGTGAACCGGCCTGCCCGGCCCAGAGGGCGGTGACAGTGTATATGGTGGAAAGGTCCCTACTCGAATTCAATGCTACATACTTAAGGCTGAAATCACGAGTGAGAAGGGCATTTATCAATGAAATACAAGCCAGGGTCAGGAGAAAGAATAAGGCGACTGCCCCGTTCTCCGCACTCTTTATTAACTCACGCCTTCCGGTCTTTCCCCCGGCCAGAGATGCAATCAGGATATAAACGGAAATTATGAACGACAGGAATACAGAAATGACCCCGGTCTCGACCATCTTAGATGTTCTCTCCCTTCTCTAACCGGTCAAGCGATTCGTATTTGGTTGGGCACTTGGCCAGGAGCACGCTCGCCTGAAACACATTCTCCGGCGTGTATACCCCCTCCACCACCGCCTCTACCTCATCCTTGAATATATCCGGGATTATTCCCTTATAATGAACATCTAATGTCTTTTCTCCATCGGTGATCTTAAATTCGAGGCTACCATCCAAGTCCTTCTTTATCGAGCCTGGAACTACCGTTCCCGAAACCCTTACTTTATCCTTGTACACGGAAGGAACCCCCTCCTTTAGCTCCCCTACCGTGAGGTAATAAACCTTGGCCTCCTTCACCCCGCCGTATACCAGATAGGACAGCGTAACGACGATAACCGCTATCGCTATGATAAATTTGATCCTTCCTCTAAGCATCTCTTAATTCGCCCCCTGGCTATGCCAGCCAGCACCCTGCTGGCCGGTTTTGTGATTAGCACCCTTGAGCGCCTCTATCTCTTTTCTTAAAATTTGGTTTTTCCTGAAAAGAATGAATGTGTATATGAATAAACCTAACCAACAAACTAGTTGCGCCCAGAATAAATATGGCATCCCTACTACGCAGCCTCCTCGAGCTTGATCCTGGCGATATCATCTTTCATTTTCTCCAAATTAATTCTCTCTATAAGAATAAAGATGAACAAAAGAGTAAACGCAAAAAGGGTGATCAAAAGGGCCACCATCATTTCCGGGGCTATGCCCCCTCCTCTCCCGCCAAAGACTACCGGTGAAATGCCGCGCATCAGTCTGGCCGAGGCATAAACCAGAGGGAGGTCAAGAAAAGCGATTATTCCAAATACGGCGGCGTACCTCGCCTTCTTTAAATCGTTTCCTGCCGCTGAGCGTAATATCAGGTAGACGATGTAAAGCATCCAGAGAATGAATGTAGTAGTAAGCTGGGGATCCCATGTCCACCAGGTGCCCCATACCGGCTTTGCCCAGATGCTCCCGGTTATGATAGTGAGGGTGATAAACAGAACGCCGATCTCTGCAGAGGTAAAGGCTAGGATGTCCCAGAAACGGGTCTCCTTTCTCAGGTACTGAATACTGGCTATGAACACAATGATAAATGCGACCGTGGCCACCCACACCGTGCCCATATGAAAATAGAAGATCCTCTGAATATGCCCCATAACCGCCTCGGTCGGGGCGTAGATAAACACCGCATAAAGAGACGCTATCATAGAAACAAAGGTTAAACCCAGAAGAATTTTTATCATCTTGGAAGAATTCTTTATTTAGCCACTAATGGTACACGATATTAGGATTAATCTTTTATCCTGCATCCGTGTCTACTCTTATCACGTACTCAAAAATAACGGCGCAAATAACCAAAAAGATTATATCGAATGAAACCAGAACTTTCAAAGCGGACAATATACCTAAAAAGGCTCTGACTAAATTCACCCTTCCTCGTGCAGGATTTATTACCGAAGCTCCGGCTCAAAGAACCTTCCTGGCCTTCAGGTCCTGAATCACTACATATAAGTAAAGAACCAGCGCAAGGCCTATCAAGACGCCGCCAAATGTAAGCGAGATTATGAGCGTAATAGGGGTTAGGTTAAAAGCAGTCAGGACTATCGAAAGCAAGCCCAGAATATTCAATATCCCGGCAAGCACTATAATACTGTTGAACTTTTTATTCTCCATTATTAATACCCTTCCAAGCATCCTCTGGGTGCGGTGATACGTGACATTCCGCGCCGAAACAGGACTGCTTATTCAGCTCTATATCTTGCTCGTATTCTTCATGTTCTGAAACTTCTTGATACTCCTTCACCGGGCCGTGGCAGTGAAGACAAATCTGGTTGTTGTAGGTCCCTTTTAATTTGAGTGGAGTTTCATAACCCACCACGTAGTAAGACATTATATGCCCGATCCCGGACATCTTTGCTTTAAAGGTCCCAAAAAGCCCATACTCGCTGTGGCATTGATAGCACTGATTATCCGATATCCACCGGTAATGGTAATGAAGGGCGGCTATATGCTCGCTGTCCGGGTTTTTAAGGTCCTCAATATATCCATTCATTACGTGGCAGGAGTTGCAGAAATCAACCGTCTTTGACTGCTCGAGCGCTTTACCATAATTCAGGAAGTAAACCAGAGGAGAAAGAAGAAAAAACCCGATAAAAAGAAGCCACTTAGAATTGGTATCCTCTATGAAATTCTTCTTCCTGATAAAAACGGAATAGACAACCAGGATTATGGTCGCAACGGATAGCGCCACTATAACCGATTTTATTAAGCCTAACTCCATACCGTGCATCGGGGCCCTCTAGTCCAAAACCGTGGTTATACGAATTACATCTATTCCTCTTTCAGGCAGGACTTGAAATCCTTATCCTGCTGCTCTTCATATTTAAGGCTCGACAGGAATGCAACCAGTGAAGTGAGTTCTTCGCTCGTTCCTTTGAACCTCTTTCTGTATTTTTTCTTCGCTTTCTTGGCACATTCCGGGTTGTCCTGAAAATAGGGCTTGGGATCCTGGACAAATTTCTCTATCCACTCTGCACTCCTCATCTTACCCACTGCGGAGAGGTCGCCGCCGGTCTTTTGGTCTTCCTCACCGTCCTCGTCCTCTTCCTTCGGTTTGACCTCTACCCCCTTGGCCTTGGCAAACTCCTCTTTCTCCTTCTCGATCAACTTTGCCTCGGCGTTTACCGTATGGCATGTATAGCACCTCTTCTCGATGAAGATCTTGCGCCCGGCGTCAACCTGGCTTTTATCTTGCGCCCAGCTCAGGCTGGCTGAGAAAACGAAAACACTCAGTATGAGAACGGGTCTATAGAAAACGGAGCATAAAACTTGTCCCATATTACATACCTCCTCCAATCAGTATCTTTAAAAGTTTCATGGCACTTTGCACATAGCTCATTATTAGCTATGGGAAGCCTTAGATAAACTTCCTTATTTTCTTCTACCTTAATTTTATCCTCAACCTCTTCCTCGACGTACGGTACTACGACCAGTTCAATAAACCTTCTGCTCCTTTCGTTAATATCGGCATCATATACGACCCTTCCCTTTATCGCCCCTTCCGGATGGGGGTCGTGACAGGAGAAACAGGCGATTTTTCCATTTTCATCCCCGGGAAGAGGCTTGGCCTCTTTCCCCTGGTGCTCCTTTACCCCTGCATGTTCCATCTCCTCGTGACAGCCGAGACAGTTTTCCGACGGAAGGTCAACCAGAAAATAATCAGGGCTGGTCTCACCTTCTTTGGGAACCTTCGTATGGCAGTCTAGGCACACCGTTTGGTCCTCCAGCATCTCCTTGTGCGGGTTTACCTCTTCATCTTCCTGGGCAGAAAGACCCGCCGGCAATAATATTAATAAGAGACTGAGCACCAACGACCTACCGGTCATACCCACCCTCCGTATGGCATTTAACACAGAAAGACTTGAGTTCGTGGCAGTTCCCGCACGCCCGGGGATTTGCCCTGGCCTCGATTGCATGAACAAACCGGAAATTCCGGTCATGAAACCTAAGAGTCGGAAGATCCCTTCTTTTATGGCAGTCCTCGCAGAACCGGGGGCTGTGGCAGCTTTGGCAGTCCTCTTCATCGGCCTTGGCAAAGACGGCATGCTTGGTCATCCAGTCGAAGTTATGGTTGGCCGGCTGAATCTCCCTGAGGTTGAAATGACATAAACCACATTCATCCGGTGCCCTGTTGCCCGCCTGCGGGTTGTAGTGACAAAAATGACACGTTTCTTTCCCCGGGAAGAACGCCTCCTTAGAAATCTCAACCATTTTCTCTTCCTCTGTCTCTTCCGGAATCTCTATCCCCATTGTATGGCAGACAGAACAGCCAAAGCCCTCTTTTTCAAAAACCTTTTTATGCACCTCGTGTGAGAAGGTATCCTGCATCCTTTGAGGCCGCTTGGCTTTCCATCCCCATTCCGTCTCCCCATCCTGCGTGGGACACCCATACAAGGCCGCGATGAGAAAAGAAACAATAAAAAGAACTCCCACGAATAATTTCTTATTAGAAATAATAGCTCACTCCTAAGTTAGTTCTTATATCCTTGTCAAAATCCGGGTTGGTGTTTATTTCCACTCCAGCCTTTAATACCAGGTCTCTGGTTAAGAGGTATTCAGCCCCCATAATGTAGCTGAAGGCGTTGCCGTCTTTATTAGTGATTGTCTCAAAGTGAGCGTAGGCAAAAGAGAACTGAAGGTCGAGCCCTCTGAATATTTCTTCCGATATTCCAAAATTTAATCCTACTGCCCGGTCATCGTCCCGGGCATCCATGTAATAAAAACCTTGAAATGCCCGGAGGCCAATCTCCCGCCAGAAGTCCCAGGAAAACCCGAGCTTAAAGATGTATCCATTGGTCGATGTCCCCTCTAATACATCATAGTGTGCATACGAAAAACTCGACGAAACTTCGAGATAACTGGTAGGTAAGTACGTAACCCCGACCCTGGCCTCGTGAAGCCGACTTATAGAAAACAGGTCAAAGATGGCATCTATCAGGTATTCATCACGGTCCTCATCCGGTTTGTAGGTATCGTATTCCAGGTTTAAATGCACCGATTTGAGCGGGGTAATCCCGACGCCGACGGTAAAGAGGGCGAGATTCCCCTCCCCGACGTCAAACTCGACCAAACTATAAATGTCCGCAGATTTGGTGAAGGGAATCACCCGGTTGAAGGCAAAGTTAATGAAATGTCTGGTGGAAAAATCGTCCGGGTTGAAGAATTCATAACCGAGGGATATTATCGAGCCGAGAAGCTTATCGGACTTGATCTTGACACCGAACACGGTAGAACTCTCCAGGGGCTCTTCAGGCTCCGGTTGAATATCCTTGTCCTGATAACCCCCATAGGCCACAAGCTCGATTCCATCGACCGGACGATACCGGACCAGCCCCCCGTCCAGCAGGAAAAAATTAAAGCTCTCGGTGATGATTTGCCTTCCCAATCGCAATTCGAGAGACCTGGAGGTATTGTTAAACTGAAAAAAAGCATTATACACATCAAAGGAATAGTCCTCTCCGTTGAAGATTTCCCTTCCTCTCAAAAAGGTGTTAAACGAGACACGCCCGTCCGGGCTGACGGTGTTGAATTCCAGATACTGGTAGAAAGGATAAATGTTTTTTTCGGTTCCATCCGGCCGAAGTAAAGGACTAGGTGCTTGGAATACCGAATAAAAATTTCCAAAGAAGCCCAAGGATTGGGGTAAAAATACCTCGCCCTGACCATAGACTTGACCGTAAACTGTTACACCATTGATAGATATTGATATATAAGCAAAAAATGTTGCGGCTATAAGTGTCTTTCTCACCTACTCCATCACTCCATTATCCCCGTGACATATGGGACAGCTATCAAGCCCCTCCTGCTCGACAAACTCTTGTATATCTTCCAAAGGGAGAAGCCCTCCGGTTCGGTCTACCCTATGTATCTCATTTATGGGATGGCAGGCAAAACAATCCGAACGACCCCAGCCGTCCGGGTGGTCTTCCTGAGTTAAGATTAGTCCGTCAGTACCCTCGAATATGTTGCCGAAATCTTGCCCCTCGTCGTCACCGCCTACACAACCGAGAAGTAGAAAGACTGACGCTACAAGCAGGGACCTCTTCATTTAATTACCCTTAATCTACCGGTTGCGGACGAATTATTCTCTCCTCAGGCGGAAGTGGAGGCAGATGCACCTCTTCCACGCCGAGTGGATCACCAGCTATGTGACAGTTGGCGCAATCACCCTCGGCCTGCGGGCCGGCAAGATGGCCTTCCCCGGTTAACGCTTCTCCGTCCGCACTCACTCCAAGACTGTCATGACAAGAGGTGCAAACAGAAATAACCGGTTGAGTAAAGAAGGTTTCTGTGATTGTCTTGGTGTTAAATCCCCTTGTGAACTCGTGGTTAGTAGATGGCAACACGTCATCCCCCAAAACACCGGTTCCTGGAATTAGGGTATTTGTCCCCCTCAAATGACATGCCTCACAGTCTGCTGTATTGCCGGGATAGCGAACCTCCCCAAAATTAACCGCCCTTTCAGACTGGTTGGGGAAAGTACCGCCCGGTGGCGAATATAGTAAATACGGTTGCTTAGTTAAATTCTCTCCAGTATGTATCTTATGAATAAAGACCTTAAAATCGAGGGAATTGGTCAAAGCGGTCTCACCTACGGGAGGGAGTTGTCGGCTCAACGTGTCGTGCGAAGGGTTATGGCACAGGGCACAGTATTCACTGTCGTTTCTAATGTTGCCGTGGACACTGAAATCCCTGGAAAATACCCCGTGGCAAGCTATACATTTTGTAGAGGTATCAACCGCCATCCGCCGCGGAACGGCTTCTTCATCGGTTATAGGGAAATAAGAAACCACGTTGTGTCCAGCAAAACGGACCTCGTTAAACACCTCGCCTACATCCTCTATTCCATTTCCATTGAGGTCCGGCGAATTAGGAGGGGGAGTACATGCTATCCCTCCCCTTCTTTGATTCGCTCCCTGAACAGTGGCGCACTTATAGCCTTCAATCCCCACGGCTCCGCTTCCAGACGCATCGTTAGGTATCATGGCTTTAAAGGTATAAGTAAAATTACCGTCGGCGTCAGGGCCTTCGGCTGCACCGGGTACATTAATCGTCTCCTGTATATAATTCTCCCCACCGGGCGTCCAGGGGCTTGTCGGGTCGCCTGACACTATCTCCCCGTCACCATTGTAATCCTGGCCCGAATATTCCCTTGTCGGTACGGCTAGGGTAAGTCTTAAAAAATTCATATCCGTGGGTGGTATTGTTTCTCCCAGGTCAGTGGTGATATTAAAGGTGACCTTGGGATGCTCGCCGGGTTTTACCGTGGAGGCTCCGGTTTCTGCACTCTCAACCCGCACAATCTCAAAATTTACTCCGGCAATCTGCGCCGATTTCACCGGTATCGTATGACTGCCTTCTACCGACAGGTCAAACTCCTTACCGAAGAACGGAATATGGCATCCGGAACAATTGTTATCGTCGAGCTGTATACCTCCGCCATGGTTTGTTCCACTCACAAAGTTAACATCATCATGACAAGAGCCGCAGGCATTTCTAGTGGGGTTATTCTTGAAGTTCTCGCTCTGGGTTGCCCCGGTATGACACTTGGTGCAGTTCCTCGCATCCTGGGGAAAGGCTACATGTGAAAAGTCCAGTATTTGATCCATAAAAGCCTCGAACCGGTAAGGAATACCAGCCTGGACGCTTGGGAGTTCTTCGGCGTAATGAATCTTGTGGATCATGATTTCAAAACCGATGTTGTTTCCGGTTCCCGGGTCTATATGTTCTACAATTTCTCCGCTAGACGGGTCTTCAATCTCCGTGGAATGACAAAGCACGCATAGTCTAACGTCCCTCCTAGCACCTCCGTGCGCTTCTAACGGGTCGTGGCAGGTATTGCATGTTTCCACTCTTACTATATCCCTAACGGTCGAGACCTGACCGCCCGCAGGTATAAAATCGAAAGTGGCGTTTGAGACAAATCTCTGGCTTCCTATAGTCTTAGTCGCATAAACACCCACCGTATGAGTAATATTGCTATCAAAGTTCTCCGGAAGAACAAAAGCAAATGTGTAGGTAAATACCCCGTTGCCCAGGTTCTGAAAACTACCCTCTGACGAACTCTCTGAACTGGCCTGTACGGCTGATTCGCCGGTAGTAGGGCTTGTTTGAACCCGGGTAATATAGTCAATGTACTCGGATTTTCCTCTTTCGATCCTGGAAATTACCCAATTCATGCTAACCCCGTCCGTTCCTATCGGGTCTCCCTCATCATCCGTAAGCCTGAAAGTTACGATCGGTCTTCTGTCAGGCGATATCGAAGCCCCGATGATCTCCACATTAAGCTTATTTCCAGTTACTTCCGGAGGAGGAACCACTCCCCCACCACCTCCACCCCCACCACCACAACCGCCGATGAGACCGAAAGAGAATATAAATATCAAGACAAGATTAAATAATGGAGAGAAATAAAAAGAACATTTCAGAAAATATTGAAAAATAGCAAGCATTTCCCCACCCTCTCCTAGCTTATCTTTGTTACTCACTTTTTATTATAAAATGCTTCCTGAATCAAGGGACAATTTTAGTGATAACCTAATAAAACTAACAATTAATACACTCCCCTTCTAGGATTAAAATCTGGGAAGAGATGGATTGAGCTGCAAGTAAAATCAAATTCTAGATGTCACCTGATTAGGATACGAATAAAACTTAATAAAAGCCTCTCTTTTTTACTTTTTTCTAACCCTGTTGAAACATTCAAGCACTGTTACCTTCTTCTGCTTATACACGCTCTACTCAGATGGAACAATCAGGTAAAACCCTTAGAATTAGGAAGAAAAAACCTGAGACGCGTGAAGTGGAAAACCCTGGTTAGGCTACGGCTCCAAGCTTATTTGGGTTATGCGTATCATAAAGATCTGGGCGTACATCTCAGAAGACAATACAAAAGAGCAAGGTTAAAGATTGTAAGTTGTCTGAAAATCGGGCAACTATTTGATAGAGCCTTCCTTAAAATGACAGTCTCTATAGTGAGTTACGTTTTGGCACCCCTCTTGCGCTTGTTTATTACGTGAAGAAACAAGCCGAGAAAATAAGAAGCGAGATTAACGCCCTATATAGAGTCCCCGGTAAAAAACCTTCCAATGTGGCTAAGGAACACCCAAGGCTTTACCTTAAGGCCCGGAAGGTTTTCGGTTCGTGGAGGAAAGCTCTAGAGGCCTGCGGGATAGATTATGAAGAGTCTAGAAATCGAAAGAAATGGTCTCGGGAAAAAGTATTAAAGGAGATAAAAAAACTATATGAAAGTGGTCAAAGCTTAAGGCCAAGGAATTTTAGAGACAATGGGATGATAAGTTTAATGTCAGCAGCCACGTATCACTTCGGCTCCTGGCGAAAGGCGGTCGAGACGTGTGGCGTGTGCTATTCATATGGAAGGGATAGAAAAGGCGGATCGACAAATTCAAGGACAGCTCGTAAGCATGAGAAAGACCCGACGGTTCTAAAGTAGCAAACGCTCGTATAATTCGATAAAACTTCACCGTGAGTGCTGTTCAAGACCCTATTCCTCAAGTACATATTCAAAAATAACTGCGCAAACTACCACAAAAACTATGTCGAAAGAAACCAGAACCTTAAAAGCAGACAAAGCATCACCAATCGTCCTGCCGTCCAATATGGCGGTGGTGAGCTTTACCGAGCTTGCGATTACCGGGATGATTATGGGAAAAAGCAAAATCGGCAGAAGCACCTCGCGTAGCTTTGTGCTCAGGGCTATCGCCGAGAACAGGGTTCCTACGGACACAAACCCTACCGTACCCAGAAAAATAATCAGGAGTAACGGTAACAAGTGATTGCTCAAATCGAAGTTGAAGAAGAGTACGAAGAGGGGAAGAATAATCATCTCCACTACAAACACAAAAATCAGGTTGCCGACCATCTTTCCAAAGAAGATGAGGCTTCGGTCCGTAGGGGTGAGCAGAAGCCCTTGAATCGCATCGCCTTCCTTCTCCAGGGCAAACGACCGGCTTAGGCCTAAAACCCCGGCAAAGGTAAATGACACCCAGAGTATGGCCGGGGCGGCGACAGGGATAAGCTCGGCCGAAAAATCAAAAGCAATGTTAAAGATAACCATAATCAGGAGAGCGAAGGTGAACATGGAGGAGAAAAGCTCCTTGGTCCTCAGTTCGGTTATTATGTCTTTCCAGACTATCGCCCAGATCTTTTTCATTGGATTTTTTAACCACGAAGTCTCCAAGACACAAAGAAAAACTTCGCGTCTTAGTGTAGTTATGGTTATAAGTTCACCTTCTCAAGATAAATCTCATTGAACCTTTCCTTTTCAACTCCATCTATTTGACTTTCGTAAACGATTCTGCCTCCGCTTAAAATCGAGACCCGGTCACTTATCTCTAGTCCCTCGGCAATATTGTGCGTGGTCATTATAATCGTTCTGCCGTCCGACTTAAGCCATCTGAGCATCTCCCCAAATATCCTGGCCCCATTCTGGTCTAAACCGGTGTAGGGCTCGTCCAGGAGTAGAATCTTGGGGGCGTGGACAATCGCCCGGGCAACGGCCAGGCGCTGTTTCATCCCGCGAGAAAAGGTCCTCACCAGGTCGTACATCCTGCTCTCCAGTCCGACCTCTTTGACCAACTCGAAGGCCCTCTCTACCGGATGGGGGAGACCATACATTTCGGCGAAGAATCTAATATTCTCTACGGCGCTCAAACTTTCGTAAAGATAAGGGTCATGGGAGATTACACCGACCAGACTACGCACCTTATCCGGCTCTTTTTTTATATCATGATTGGATATGATTAATCTTCCCGAAGTAGGCTTGGTAAGCGTGGAAAGTAATTTTATGAGTGTTGTTTTGCCCGCTCCGTTGGGACCGAAGATGGAAAGAAATTCACCTTTTTTTACTCTTAAATTTAGTCCCTTGAGAGCCTGAAAATTTCCGTAGGATTTCGCTACACCCTCGGCAATTATATCTAACTCGCTGCTTTCCACCTAGGCATTGTCCTTGAATATCGAAAACCCGGATTTGGTAAAGTACCCTAAAAGAAAAGATCTTGCAATTTACCGATAGTAAGAGCGGTGGTCTTTATGCTTATACCCATGTTTATGATGTTTATAATGTTTATGCCCGTGATAGTTATGGTAATGATGGCTGCGATAGTTATAACTGTAGCCATGGTGGCCGGGATCGTAGTAATGACAACCCAAGCTTAAAATCATGACGCCGAGCGCAAAAACCGCTATCAATAAAAAGGAATATTTTCTCATCTGTATTCTCCTTATCCGGTATTCTCGTTCATATAAACTCCGAAACCCGACTTAAAGTTTCATTGCAAACTGGTCAAAATAAGAGATTCATTATCAGAGTTCATGTGATGGTAATCAAAGGGCCCGGATGATGGACAAAGAGATAGCAACCCCTCTTTAGTTCCCCCTTACTAAGGGGGTAATTCAAAGGGGGTAGACAAAACAGATTTATGCTTCATCCTGCAAGTAAGTAACACCGATTCAGTTACTTTTCCCCCTTTTAGATGATAGAATAACAAAGAGTCAAAGAATCATGCATGAATTGGTTAGAAGACTGAACGACTTCCTGGCCAGGGAGCTCTGGTATATTGACACCGGCTCCCTCGATGGTTTCCGGGCTTTCCTGGTAAAGGTACTCAGGCTAATTTATGTATCCGTCCGTGAGTTCTCCGAGGGTGAACTCACGTTGAGGGCCATGAGCCTCGTCTACACCACCCTTCTCTCCCTGGTCCCTCTACTTGCTTTTAGCTTCTCCATACTCAAAGCCTTTGGGGTTCATAACGAACTAGAGCCATTACTCTACAATTTCCTCGAACCGCTCGGCCCTCAGGGTAATGAAATAGCCCAGAAGATTTTAGAGTTCGTAGAGAATATGAAAGTCGGCGTTCTGGGTTCCCTCGGACTGGCAATTTTGATCTATACGGTCATATCCCTCGTCCAAAAGATTGAAGACGCGCTAAACCACATATGGAAGATAAAAAAAGGGAGGAGTGTTGTAAGAAGGCTTAGCGACTATATAAGCATAATCATAATCGGCCCGGTTCTTATGTTCACCGCAATCGGACTCAATGCCTCTCTTTCCAGCAATGCCATGGTGCAAAAACTGATCGCCATAGAACCCTTCGGCACGCTGATCTACTACGGGAGCAAACTGGTTCCGTACATCGTGGTCAGCATAGCCCATACCTTCGTTTACATGATAATACCCAACACTAAGGTGAAGATAGATTCCGCACTCTTGGGCGGCGTGGTTGCCGGGGTAATGTGGCAGACCACCGGCTGGGCGTTCACCTCTTTTGTAGCATCATCGACAAAATATCCGGCAATATACTCCAGTTTTGCAGTGATCATACTTTTCATGATATGGCTATACCTGAGCTGGCTCATACTTTTGATAGGTGCTCAAATCTCTTTCTGCCACCAGAATCTGAAATTCTTGACCTTGAAAAAAGAGGCTTTTCACTTAAGCAACCGGTTGAAAGAGAAAATCTCTTTTCTGATAATGTTCCTCATCGGCTATAACTACTACCACGATAGGCACCGCTGGACATTGGACTTGCTGGTAGACCGCCTGGGGCTTCCGGAAGAGCCCATCCAGAACGCCCTGAGCCAGCTAGAGAAGAAGAAGCTGGTCATCGAGACGGCGGATGAACCCCCCACATATCTTCCGGCGAGGGACCTTGAAACCATCAGGCTTAAAGAAATACTCGATTCCACCAGAGCCGACGGCCAAAATAATCATTTAGAACATAAAATTTACTCAGTTCCGGAAGTTGATTCGGTTGTGGAAAGGGTTGATGAATCCATCGGAAGCGCCCTCGGTGAGGAAACTATCAAGGACATAGTACTTTCTCATAAAAAAGATATATAATTCGCTGCGTCTGCTAGAAGCGAAGTGCTCAGGACGGGCTCTGAGTCTAATCGAAGGATGGTTCTCTTGATGTGTTCACCCTTCGACTGCGCTCAGGGTGAACGGATTTTTATCCCTCTTTTCTAGCGGATGCTAATCCGCTCATAATGAGCCTGTCGAAGTATGAATTTAAAATGTAAGGAATCCCCTATTCGACAGGCCTGTCCTGAGTTTCATCGAAGGGCTCACCACAGGCCTTGATGAAGAGCCTCTCTCGAACTAACTCGAGGGAGCTTGTGAGGAATCTTTAAACTCAAATTCCGATTATTACAATCCCGGTTTACTGGGCATACCATTCTTCAAATCAAGAAAACCCCTTTTAACCAGTAATAAAACAAGACCACGTAATAAGAGATAGGAAAGACCAGTATAAGGCTGTCAAACCGGTCGAGCACCCCTCCGTGCCCGGGAAGTATCCCGCCTGAGTCTTTTATCCCCACACTCCTCTTGAGCATGGATTCTACAAGATCACCGAATACGGCTATGACCCCGACTATAAAACCGAAGAAAAACGCCCAGTAGAACTCGAGCGGGGACTTAAAAATAAGGTTTACCACCTCTCCGGTAATAATCGACAAAACCAACCCGCCTACGGTTCCCTCAACCGTCTTTCCGGGGCTCAGCACCGGGGTTAGCTTTCTCCTTCCCTTCCATCTCCCCACGAAGTATGCCCCGGTATCGTTCAAAAATGTACAGGCGACGACCAGGACGACGTAGAAAAACCCGGGGTCCCCGAGCCCCTGCACCGTTTCGGCGTAGGTTTTAAGGGCCGGGGTTTGGTCTATGTTCCTTAGCAGGATGGAATGGCTGAGAAACCATCCCAGGTAAACTACTGGAAAAAGTGTGGCGCCTATTTCTGAGATGGACCCGGACAAGTCCCCCTTACCTAGCCGCAAAATAAAAGCCAGCGCCGTCACGATTGTGAAGATGGCAAGAAGAGGTATATATCCAAAGAAAGCAGCCATGCCCAGAGCTACACCGGACAGGAAAGCCAGCATCGGCTGATACGAGACACCCTTTTCCTTGAGAAGCTTGTGAAGCTCGACCTGACCTGCGAGAATAATGGCCAGTATAAGAAGGAGAAAAGGGATTCCGCCTATATGGAAAATAAAAAGGAGGAGAGGAACTCCAAAGACTGCCGTAAGAACCCTCTTGGTCAAATTGCCCATGTCCGTTAAGCGGATATACTTTGCATAAAAAAGATGGTCAAGGCCATATCTGTCCAAAATAGGTTTTAAGGGAAGGGAGCTCCAACAGGTAGAATTGATTTATTTGCAACAACAAAACAACCACCTGAAGGAGGCATCCCGTGAACAAGTATAGCAGTATTTTTGGTCAAATGTTACGAATAAT
>DATMAT010000013.1 GCA_035559815.1 Thermodesulfobacteriota bacterium | reverse complement strand
TTATTTAATTTTCAATTCAATCGCCGGTTAATAGTGCAAACGTAGAAGTTGACCCCGCCTTTAGCTACAATATTAATTACGGATAACGCATGCATAAGCTATCAATATCTTCACACAAATTGACGTTTAATTTGAGTCTAGGCCTAATCCTGGGAATCCTTCTGTTGTCCGGCTGTGCATCACGTCAACTGGTTCCCCTACCGGACGGCGGCTCGATAGATCCTCAATTTCGGAGCTCTACCAAAAGCGACCGCGGTGTCACCATAAGGGTACAGGCATCTGCTTGGAGCGGACGACCGAGCGACCTTTCCAGCTACGTTACTCCCTTTTACCTATTGGTAAGGAACGATACGGATAAAACACTTTTCTTTGACTATACCGACATAACCATAATCGATGAGAACCGGGTCCAGTATAACTCCCTTCCCCCGGAGACAGTGGTTGGCATCATAAGAGCGGACTTCAGGCCCGGCTTGTTCTTCCGCCCGTTTTTTTCATTCGGGTTAGGATACGGCGGATTTTATCGCCCCTATGGCTTCGGCTTCAACACCTTCTTTTACGATCCCTTTTACCCGGGCTGGTATTATCCCCCAGCTTATTATTCGGCGCGCTATGATGATATATTCACCCAAGCCTTTACCCCCGGCTTGCTACAACCGAATGCAAAGTTTGAGGGATTCATATATTTTAAAAGGATTCCAACTCAGGTTAGGTACTTAACAGTCGAAATTGGTTATGAAGTAGAGGGTGAGCCTCGCCGGCTCAGTTTTCCATTCGCCGTGGAGAGCCGTTCTCGCTGAGCCTACTCTCTCCTGCCGTTATTAGTACAAAGCTCGATAGCTGCTGATTAACTTCATGCCTGATAATTGCTCAGGGGGGGCTTTCACCTGATTGACCGCCAAAGCCGTATTTGAAGGAATCGCTCCCTAATTCCTCCGCCATTCTGTATTTCTCGACTGCTTCATCATGCCTGCCCGATTTATCCAGTGCCCAGCCCCAGCCATAATAGGCTTCGGCAAGTTCTTTCTTCAGCTCGGGAGTGCTTCCTTCCCCCTTAGAGCTAGCCTCCAGGGATTTTACCAATCCCTCATAGGTAGGAACATAATAAGGGTTTATTCTTCTAGCCTCTTTATACTTCTCTATAGCCTTATCGTATTGGCCAAGCCGTTCAAACACATATCCTAAATCGCTGTAAGCATAGGGATGTCTTGGGTCGAGCCGAATTGCTTTCTGAAACTCCCCTTTTGCATCCTCGTTCATTCCCAAAGTTACCAGACTAACCCCCAGGCGGTAATAGGAATCGGCAAACTTGGGGTTTAGATAGATTGACTGTTTAAACTTGCTCAGGGACTCAAGGTATTTCTCTGTTCCCTCATTGAATTTTTTTTCGTTATCGTACTGTCTTCCCCAATAATATAAATCCAAGCCCCAGTCATAATAAGCCAAATAGTATTCCGGGTCGATCTTGAGTGACTCTCTTCGCTTCTCTATCGACCGGTCGTATTTTCCCATCATGGCTAGCACAGTTCCCCAGTAATTATAAAACTCCGCATCGGGCTTTCCCTTAAACCCCTGGAATTTGGATAGTGCATCGGTATAGTCTCTATCCCCTCCCCGGTTATCCCCACTTACTTTCTTTGTCCTGGCTAATAGAGCCAGCTCATATCCCCATTGGGCATAGACCTTAGGATTATCGGGGGAGATTTCAGATGCCTGCCTGTATTTTTCGATGGCCGCTTCACTTTGACCCATAATTGATTCCGCTATACCCCACTCTACAAGAACGTTTGCATCCTTCTTCTGGGTTTGAGCTTGTTTGTAACTATTGAAGCATTCTTCAAAGCCCAGGTCACCGCAGTTCCAGGCTATTTTACAAGCTTTTTCATACTTTTCATCCACCTCTTCGGGCTTCGCTATTCTCAAACGCACGAGCCTTGAAAGCACCCTGCCCCACTCCGTATAAACCTCTACATTCCGGGGATTGGCCTCCGTAATCTTTCTATAAACCATATCCGCCTCTTCATATTTTCCGTTGTTAGAATAGAATCTGGCTAGCTCAATTCGGTTCAAATAGTCGGGGGCCATGGCGAAAGCCATCTGCTCGGCCAGTTTATCGATCATAGCTTCCAGGTCTCTTTCCTTTCCCTCCTCCTCCCAGGGCCCCTTCTTATTCGTCCTGGCTATTATTTTTATGTCGTCTCCTTTCTTTATGACGTCCCCCGAAATTACCTCGTTTTCCCTCCCAAATATCCCCTTTACGTAGGAAACAAAGGAGTCCAAGGATATTCCCCCTACCTCCATCTTTATGGTCAAACCCTCCGGACTGGCCCGCTTCAGGCGAACCGGCTCCGGCTTTTGTGCAGCCTGGTATCCAAAGTCAAGCCCCGCTCCCATAACCCCGGCGTAATTAGTAGTGGGCACGGAAGAAATTTTGTTGTTAATTTTGTCTATAAGAAGCTCGGCAATTGCAACGCCGGTCATCTCCTTTAGCTCCGGAGGGACGTCAAAGGGTGTGACTATCGGCTGTTTTTTTCCAAACTCAAAGACCAGAACGGTCGCAAGTAATAAGACCAAGAAAAAAGCAAGGCACAAAAGTACATTTTCCATCAGTCTTTTAACACCCTTATATAGTCGAGACACAGTCAAAGACTCGGATGACCGCTCTTTGGGTTTGTGTTTGTTAATATGCTTTAGAAAGTCAGAAACGGTGCTTAATTCCTCACCGCATTCTTCACAGTGTGTCTTTTTTGAAATAGAGTTATCCATGAATCTTCGGGCACTGCGGCACTAGCTGTGCTCAACCCGGTGTAATTATAAACCGTTTTTAATGGCTAGTCATACAAGAGGAAATGCCATGAAAATGTAGTGATAAAGAATTTAGTAATTCTTCGGACTCTCTTTGACACCTCTCCCCTCTAACCCTACAATGTTAAGCAATGGATAATAAGACCCTATATCTCATCGATGGAAGCTCCTACATCTTCAGGGCATACCACGCCATAAGGAGCCTCCGCACCTCCTCCGGATTCCCCACGAACGCCATATTCGGATTCACCTCCATGATCTTCAAGTTCCTGAAGGATTACAAGCCGGAATACCTGGGCATCGTTTTTGATTCAAAGGGCAAAACCTTTAGGGACGATATTTACCCACTATACAAGGCAAATAGAGGCGCCCCGCCCGATGACCTGGAGTTGCAGATACCGAAGATATTCGAGATCGTGGATGCTCTTCAGATACCGCAAGTGCAGATGGAAGGGTACGAGGCCGACGATATCATCGGAACACTGGCGGTGAGAACCGAGGAAAAAAGCAGTAATGTCGTACTGGTAACCGGAGACAAGGACTTCTGCCAGCTTGTTTCCGATAAGGTGACGCTACTCGACACCATGCGAAACAAAAAGACCGGCATAAATGAGGTAGTGGAAAGGTTCGGCGTCCCGCCGGAGAGGGTCACAGATGTTCTTGCCCTTTCCGGAGATTCCATAGATAACATCCCCGGGGTGCGGGGGATAGGAGAGAAAACAGCATCGGAACTCATAAGGAAGTTCGGGTCACTGGAAAAGCTCCTAGAGAGCATTAACGATATCCCGCAGAGACAGAGGGAGCTATTAGAAGCTAACAGGGAAAATGCGCTACTAAGTAAAAAGCTCGTCACCATAAAGACCGATGTACCGATTAACGTGAGCTTAGAAGACCTCCGGTATGGGGGTTTTGATAAAGAGAAGCTGGCAGGGATTTTCGAAGAACTGGAATTCAAATCCCTTGTAAGAGAGATCGGGGTTCTCCCCAAGTCCAAACCGGACAGCATTTCTGGAAAAAAGTCTAAAAAGCCTGCACAAAGCAGTTCCCAGTTAGGATTTCTCAAGGAGCCTCCATCCCCAAACCCCGTTTCTTCACCTATAACTATCTCCCGGTCCGAACAAGTATCCTACGACGATTACCACCTGGTGGTTTCGCCTGAGGATTTGGACAAGGTCTTAACCCGGGCCCGGTCGACCGGAGAGGTATCGATTGACCTGGAAACCACGTCTCAGGAGCCGATGAAGGCTCAGATTGTCGGGATTGCCTTATCACCGGCACCGCACGAGGCTTATTATATCCCTGTCGCCCACAACTCCATGATTACCGGCCGCTTCAAACAACTTGAGCTAGGTTATGTCCTCGAAAAGCTCAAGCCGCTCCTAGAAGATGCTCAAATCAAAAAGATCGGACAGAACCTGAAGTACGAATTCATAGTCCTGGAGAGATATGGACTAAAGCTCGAAGGAATATACTGCGACACCATCATTGCCGCGCATATGATCGACGCCTCCAGAATGAGCTACAGCCTGGATGAGCTGGCTAAGGTCTACCTCGGACACAAGACCATCACCTACAAAGACGTCACTGGAACAGGCCGGGATAGGATAGATTTTAGCGATGTGGGAATAGAAAAGGCTAAGGTTTATGCTTGCGAGGATGCAGATGTGGCTATGATACTCAGTAAAAAATTGATTTCCCAACTCCAGGAGCTAGGCCTACTGAACGTTCTCAAAGACATAGAACTTGACTTCATAGAGGTGCTGGCAAGAATGGAGATAAACGGTGTAAGAGTCGAGCCTTCCTTACTGGCCGAACTATCAGTCGAGTTTGAGAAAAGTCTTGATAAAATGGCAAGAGACATTTACTCGGAAGTAGGGTTTGAATTTAATTTAAACTCTCCGATACAACTGAGGGAGGTTCTTTTCGACAGGCTAAAACTTCCGAGCAGGAAGTTAACCAGGACCGGGGAGGCGTCCACCGATGTGGAGGTTTTAAACGAGTTAGGCAAGTTTCACCCGGTCCCGCAAAAGGTGCTTGATTACAGGGGGATTTCAAAACTAAAGTCCACTTACGTCGATGCTTTGCCTAAGCTCATAAACCCGGAAACGGGAAGAATTCACACCTCCTTTAACCAGGTAGGGACATCCACCGGAAGGCTCAGTTCGAGCGAACCGAACCTTCAGAACATTCCCATTAAAACCCCCGAGGGAAAGAGAATTAGGGAAGCATTTGTTCCTGAGGAGGGGTATCTAATTCTTTCCGCGGACTATTCTCAAATAGAGCTCAGACTGCTGGCCCATTTCTCCGAGGATAAAAGCCTGGTGGACGCATTTCTAGCCGGGAGCGATATTCACAGCCGCACCGCTTCCGAGATATTCGGGGTATCCGAAGACCTGGTTTCGCCGGAGATGAGAAGGCTGGCTAAGACCATCAACTTCGGAATCATATACGGAATAAGCGGATTTGGGCTGGCAAAACAGTTGGGGACGTCGAATTCCATAGCCAAGAGCTATATTAACGAGTATTTCAAGCGTTACCAGAGCGTGAAGTCTTACATGGAAAAGTCCGTTCAGTATGCACAAAGGACCGGCTATGCCGTAACCATACTTGGACGCCGCCGGCCTATTCCAGAACTCTGGTCAAAAGACAGAGGGACAAGAGGGTTCGGGGAGCGCACGGCCATAAACACCCCTATTCAGGGCTCTGCCGCCGACATAATTAAAATTGCCATGATTAAAATCCATCAGAAACTAAAGTCCGGTTTCAAATCCAGAATGATACTCCAGGTGCATGATGAGCTTTTATTCGAAGCCCACGAGGATGAACTCGAGGAGGTCTCGAGAATAATAAAGGCAGAGATGGAGGGCGCCTGGAGGCTACGCGTCCCGCTGCGGGTGGATATAGGTGTAGGAAAGAACTGGGCCGAGGCGCATTGATATAGAGACCGTTCCAACTGGATTTCTTCTTTAATCGTAGAATCACCCAATGGCCACAACCATTCTACATATCAACAATGTTATGATAATCTGCTTGCAGTTCAATTATTCGCATCCGATATCGTAGCTCATAATTAGAAAACGGAAACTATTTAAAATTTCATCAATTACCCTTTTCAATTTTCCGGATGCGTGTTAAGATAGTTGCCCTGATGAAGATTCTTTACTCAGCGATAGCGGCATTATTCCTCATCACAAGCGGCGCTGGGTGGTCGCAGGACCTTTATCAACTAATTCCGGAAGAGGCAAGAAGTAATGGTAAGCTCGGAGTAATCGTAAAGTCTCTCACAACTGATCAAAAAATTCTGGAACACAACTCAGAAAAACTCTTCGTCCCGGCATCAAACCAGAAAGTGATAACCTCCGTCGCCGCACTCTCTCTTCTCGGGGGTGATTACAGATTTAAAACCGAGTTTTACTCCGGCGGAGGGGTATTAGAAGGTGTTCTTCATGGCGGACTTTACATAAAGGGCTATGGGGACCCGACTCTAAGCACCGAGCATCTCAATTCTATAGCACATGAATTCAAAAAACTGGGTATAAAAGAGGTGAGGGGCGGAATCACCGTAGATGATTCCTTTTTTGACAGCACGAGATATGGGAAGGGATGGAAAGAGCAATGGAAAGGAGACTTTTACAGCCCGCCGATAAGTGCGCTTACCCTCAACCAGAATACCTTTGAAATAAAAGTGTATCCTTCAAAGCTCGGTCAGATCCCTAAGGTGAAGTTAGAACCAAGCGGCACAAATATAAATATCATAAACAAGGCGGTTACCAGCAACAAAAAGGGGGGAGTTACGGCAAAGTGGCTTGAAGACGGAAAGACGATAATGCTTCAGGGAAGGATTTCTCCACGAACTCCTTCATATACAATCAAGACCACCGTCAATAACCCGACCACCTATACCGGAAGCGCCTTCCGGAAGATACTGGAAGACTCCGGGATAAAGGTCCAGGGGTTTGTAGTTATGAATAAAGTCCCACACTGGGCCAGGATTATTTACACCCATTATTCTGACCCGCTGAATTTGATAATAAACGAATACAATAAAAATAGCGTGAACATCATAGGAGAGAACATCCTAAAGACACTTGGAGCGGAATTCAAGTATATTCCGGGAAGCTGGGAAAGCGGGGCCCAGGTTGTCACCGAGTTTCTCCATAGAATTGGCGTGAATGATGAATTTGTCATTGTCGACGGGTCCGGTCTTTCTCCGCTCAATCAAGTTTCACCAAAAGTTTTGTCTGATGTCCTTAAGTACGCCTACAAAAATCAAATGATCAGCCTCCAGTTTATCACTTCCCTTCCTATTGCCGGTGTGGACGGAACGCTTAAAAATAGGTTCAGCACACCAGACGTAAAGGGCAGAGTATTCGCAAAGACCGGGTATTTGAGCAATGTACGGTCTCTCTCCGGCTATATCTACACCAAAACCGGAGATGTCCTCGTTTTTTCCATACTGGATAATGGCTCAGGATGGAAAGCAAGAGAGTTCCAAAATGACCTCCTTATTCAACTGGTAGAATGCTGCAAAAGCAATGGTGCTACCAGCCACTGAACAACCGCCAGTAACTCACTTCTGATTTCCCTTAAATTATAATAATGAAAATTTGGTTTGTCCGACTGCGCCTGAATTTCTTCGATGAATTCTCCCCACCGTCATTCGAGCAGCCAAGCGGTGAAGAATCTAGATCTTTGGCTCCGTTCCAGGATGACGGAAAAAACTATAATAGACTCCTCGCCGATTTTACACTGAGTTTATCGAATGTGCTCATGGTTCGACTGAGCCTATGCTGAACTTGCGAAGCACTCACCATGTAGGACAAGGAAAATTCACAGTAATAACTCTTCACCCTGGAGCGGAGACGAAGGGTGAAGGAAAGACCCATGGTTCGACGGAATTTATTCCTTTGCTTGGTATTCAGAGTAACATTCGGAGAATTGAAATCGGTCCGACTCGCTAATACAGTATCTGTTTGATTATATCCGGGCTATTACAACTAAACTCGCTACTTTGTTCATGACTCAAGCAATAGCCCCTTTAATTATCTATCTTTTTTGATTTCTATCGGGCAACCACTGCACCTAAGCCCGATAGTATAGAAGAACTACGGCATGAATAGGTTAGAATGGTGAGCACCCCAGGAGCCAAACGTTCACAACCACCTTTTCTTTCTGAAGTAAACCAGCATTAAGCATCCTAATAAGAACATTACACCTAGTGCCGCCGGATAACCCCAGGGATGTTGCAGTTCCGGCATGTAATTAAAGTTCATGCCATAGATACCGGCGATAAAGGTGAGCGGAATAAATATCGTGGCGATAATGGTTAATACCTTCATGATCTCGTTCATCCTGTTACCGACGCTCGAAAGGTATATGTCCAGCATGCCGGAAATCAAGTCTCTGAAGGTCTCGACCGTATCGATTACCTGGATCGTGTGGTCGTAGAGGTCTCTCAGATAGGTGTGTGTCGAAGCTTCAATCAAAGATGACTCATCGCGGTCCAGGCTGGTTACCACTTCTCTTAAAGGCCATACCGATTTACGGAGAAATATCATCTCCCTCTTCAATTCATGGATTTCCACCAGGGTTTCGGTGGTAGGATTGGTCACCAGTTCTTCTTCCAAGTCCTCTATCCTTTCTCCTACTTTCTCAAGAATAAAAAAGTAGTTATCAACTACAGCGTCCATAAGCCTATAAACCAGGTAATCGGCTCCGGCCTTTCTGATCCGCCCTTTGTTATTCCTGATCCTCTCCCGTACAGAATTAAAAACATCTCCTACCCCCTCCTGAAAAGATATAACCAGCTTGGAGCTCAGGATGAGACTTATCTGTTCCGCTTCTATTATGCCTTCTTCCTCATCACAGGAAAGCATCTTTAAAACAATAAAGAAATAATTACCGTAATCGTCTAGCTTCGGACGTTGTGACGTATTCAAAACGTCCTCCAGCAAGAGCGGATGAAGACCAAAGTGTTTTCCAACCTTTTGGATTACCTCGACATCGTGAAGACCATCTATATTTATCCAGGATACGGTGGATTTGTCTTTATAGGGAAAACAGTCCTCGATAGAATTTAACTCTATTTCCTGAAAATCCTTTTCGTCATAATCGATAAGAGTAATCTTTACTTCATCCGTTTTCTTTTCTCCTATATGAACAAGCGTCCCCGGAGGAAGACCAGCCTTTGCCGACCTATTCATGAGAAATCTTTGCATAGGGCTCTCCTTATGCCATTAAAGATTCGCCAATAGAGAATGTAAATCGTTAATCAATGCCCATGTATGTGGTCAATTTAACCCCAAAAAATGCGGTTTTTCAATCTGAGAAAGTGCATTGTTCAAAATACTTGGGCCTAGTGCTTGTAAGCATTTGCTGGTGCAACAGGTAATTATGCTAGTAGAAATAGGCGTAAAATTCCTGTACATTGTTCGAATGAAATTCTCCATTGTGCCAGTAAAAGACCTATCTAAGGCCAAGGAAAGGCTTTCCCCTATCCTGTCCCAAAAAGACAGGACTGCCTTAGCCCGGGCTATGTTAGAGGATGTGCTAACCGCAATTAAACAATCGAGGCTTCTTGACCGTTTTTTCGTGGTGACTATGGACGAGAGCGCAGTAGAAATCGCCAAGAACCTAGGGGTCGAGGTTATACAGGAAAAGGAGCAGAAGGGTGAAAGCGCCTCTGTTGACCTGGCTTCGGTGATATGCAAAGAAATCGGGGCGAGCTCGGTGCTAGTCGTACCCGGAGATGTACCTCTCACCACAACAGAAGACATAGATTTTATTCTGGAAAGAGAAAGGGAATATCCATCGGCAATATTGATCCCTTCCCGGGACGAGATGGGAACAAACGCCATTCTGAGGAGGCCGCCTGATTGTTTTCCGTCGCGCTTCGGATACGACAGCTTTAAAAGGCATATTCATGAAGCGGAACAGAGAAAAATCCCCTACGAAAAATACACCATTCCCAGAATAGCCCTAGATATAGACGAGCCAAATGACCTGGCCTTTTTTGTATCTCATAAAACTGACACCAAAACCTATAAGGAACTGACCAGGATAGGAATAATCCAGAAAGGTCTCAAATTGCCTTGATTGATAGAATCGAGCGATGGTAAAGAAACTTACATCTTTCAGGAAAAGCCTTATCGTCGGGGAAAACAAAAGGGGACGGCGTAGGCCATACACCGCCCCGTAATTTATTTACTTTAGATTAGAATTCATCTTCCATTCCCGGATGCCCGTGCATCCCGCCGCCAAATTTCTTCTCTTCCTTTGGTTTTTCGGCAACCAGGGCCTCCGTGGTCAATAACAACCCGGCTACGCTCGCCGCATTCTGTAGCGCACTCCGGGCCACCTTGGTCGGGTCCACTATCCCTGCTTCCACTAAATCACAGTACTCCAACCTGGCCGCATCAAACCCATGCGAACCCTTTCCCTCCTTCACCTTCTCTACCACTATCGACCCGTCCCATCCGGCATTGCTCGCTATCTCCCTTAGCGGCTCCTCCAGCACCTTCTTCACTATGTTCACCCCCGCTCTCTCCTCGTCGTCTACCTCCGTTATATTGTCTAACCCCTTTATCGCCCGGATGAACGCCACTCCTCCCCCGGGCACTATCCCCTCCTCTACTGCCGCCCTGGTCGCATTTAACGCATCCTCTACCCGGGCCTTCTTCTCCTTCATCTCTGCCTCCGTCGCCGCTCCTACCCGGATCACCGCCACCCCTCCAGCCAGCTTCGCCAACCTCTCCT